>SLGL01000115.1 GCA_007123785.1 Balneolaceae bacterium | reverse complement strand
GCAATCAATACCCAGGCCTGCATTACGAATAATGTCAAGAATCTCAAAATTGAAATTGGCTTTGATGGCGTAATGAACCTCGTAGCCTCTCGAAAGTCCGTACTTGTTTATCTGGCCAAGGGTTTTGCGCAGGAGTTCCAGGTCATAATAATAAAAAGGTGTTTGTAGTTGTTTGAATTTTTCTATCTGGGCTGGTTGAAACATCGCAGTATTGAGTTAAAAAATAAGCGCTAAGAATACGAAGCGGGGGTTCAGGATGCAAGATTTCGGTTCATCAGGAGTTATCCTATTTAATATAAAATTTCTCTTTCGGGTTTATTTGTTCTTTTTCCCCTGCATCGCGCAAGGCTAAGAGGAAGTATGCCTGATGCAGTACGTGTTTAACGATCTTACAGTGTGCCCGGAAACTGCTTATTCTCTTCCATAAAGTTCCAGTCCGGCTTCTTCATATACATCACCGGGAATCCAGAATGGGGCTTCGTCCCGATCGGCAATTTTTAGCGTGGCAAGCACAATAGAGCGGATGTAGCTCGTGATGTACGTATAGTCGATGGTATCAGGCTCATCGGTGGGCTGGTGGTAGTAGTAGTTGATTTCATCGTCAAAATCAGTGATGCCCAAACTGTAGGTAGGTGCGGGAATGCCCCTTTGGGCAAAGTTTACGTTATCAGATCGGTCAAAAAGGTTCTGTTCGGGAACCGGATCGGGAATTGCTTCAAGGCCAAAAGCCTCGGCGGCAGCGATCATCTCATCATCTGCTTCGGTGCGTCCCAGGCCAATCACTGTTACTTTTGTAGTGTCGTTATATCCCGCTCCGTCGATGTTGAGGTTGTAAATGGTCTGCTCGAGCGGAATCATCGGGTTTTCGGCGTAGTAACGGCTGCCCAGCAAACCTTTTTCCTCGGCAGTCCAGGCTGAAAAAATCAGGGATCTCCTGGGCGGATGTTCGGCAAAATATTTGGCTGCGGCCAGTACGCCGGCTGTGCCCACAGCATTATCACGAGCGCCGTTGTAGATATATTCACTTGTGATCGGGTCAGGATGATCTTCCGCTACACCTTCATGATCGTAATGAGCACCCAAAAGAATGTATTCATCCCTGAGATCGGGGTCCGTTCCGCGGATCACTCCAACCACATTCCGGCTGGTGAATCGATCTGGTTCGGCTCCCGAAACGGTTAGAGTTACGTTGCTGTCACTGAGCTCACCCAGATAATTGACTCGTTCCTCTGTGGTGCCATTCATCCAAAAATGGGGCATGGGCTCGTCGTTTTCGCCATTATTGTCGTCGAGATCCATCCGGTCGCCGCCGAGAAATCCTACGAGTACCTGCCAGGGAAACTGCGGATTGGTGTAGAGTTCGATGAGTGCCTTAGCCCCGGCTGCTTCCGCCCATTCGTTTTTCTGCTGAACGGCCATGAAGAGTTGCTGAGGAGAGGTTTGCCCAGGAAGGCCCGCGCTGGCTACTACAATTTTACCTTCAACGTCGTTATCGGCAAGTTCATCTTCTGTTGCATAATCCAGGAAAATGTACGAAGCATCCATGTCGCCCCGGTAACCGGTCAATAGTGCGAGGTGTTCATTTTTTTGGTAGGTGGAGTCTCCAACGGAGAAAGTAATCTCTTCGGGTGAACGAAGTGTTTGAAGGGGAACATCCTGAAAGTAGGAGTCGTACCCGTCGGCTTTTTCCACTCCATAGGTCTGAAACCAGGTGGCAATGTAGCGTGCGGCAATGTCCAGTTCATGGGTTCCGGTGTCGCGTCCCAGAAATTCATCGGAGGCGAGAAAATAGATGTTGAATTCCACATCAGAGCGGAGGACTTCGGCTTCAATCCGTTCTGCATCGGTTTGAGCCACTACAGTCAGGTGAAAGGAAAAGCTGAGAATAAGGATCAGAAAAAAAGATTTAAGCGTTTTCATGTGAATGTATGAATTATCAGTTTTTTATATGTTTACAGAATGATATAATGTTGAAGTTGTAACAAAATCAGCGAGTTTGTTTAATCCGGCGCTGTTTCATTACGAATTTGCGCTAAAAATGTTTTTCAGTGCCGGAATCATCAGAATCAGAAAAAGAATCACGGAAACCGTAAGAATAAGAGTTTGGTCGAGCAGTTCAAACCCGGTGATATGGGAAATTGCCCGGAAGCGAAGTCTGTTTTCTGCCCAGTTGGTATCTCCGGGTTTCGAAAGCAGCGACTGAGCCGTGACCGAAGCTGCGAGTGCGGCTGTAAGAGCCGAACTGATACCCGCACCGAAAAGTCCTGCAGCCAGAAGCCAGGGTGCCCAGCCTCCAAGCTGGCCGCTGAGAGCATCTGCAAGCCCTTCAAATGAAAATGTTCCGGAGATGGCCGTTCCCGTTAGCAGAATGGTTACAGAAACAAACCCGCCCAGGCCAATGGCAATAAGCAGGAGCTTTTTTTTCATCGAAACAGAATAATCAGATGATTTTACATTTTAAAAACAGGCTATTGGTTTGTTTGAATCTTATTTTATATAGTAGAGCAGGTAATTGAGAGATAAAATTTGAAAATTTATGTGAAAAAGTTCACTGACATCGGTTTATTGAATGATCAATTAATGTGTTTCGTTAATTACTACGGAGTTATGGGAGTGGGGCATAGTTTTATGATATGAAAAAGTTCTTGCAAAATGAGTTATTCGAGGAAATAACATGAATGCATTCGAAAATAAAAGTTATCTGAAGGATTTTGGGTTATCTCTGTTTTTTATAATGTTGCTTGTTTTTTCTTCCTGTCGGACAGTTCAGGAAGTTGAAATCAGAGAGCGCATGGATGATGGATATTATCAAAATCATGTGCAATCAGATCTTGTTCGCCAACAGATAAAAGAGAGTTTTAATACGGTCAGGCGAATTCAAAGCAATGTAAGTTACCGTACCTACCAGTTTTATGTGGATGATATGCCGTTCGAATCTCAGTTACAGGATGTGAATTTCGCAGATGTGGCCGCGGAATCGAGTGTGGATAACCACTCGACAGCGGGAACGGCTATTGTACTTTCTCAGCAGCGTGGAAGAGTGGCACTTCTTTCAGCAGCTCACACTGTTTCATTCCCGGATACTATCTGGCATTATGGCGATGGTATTACTGTGGCTGGAGATCAGCAGGTAGAGGCGGTATCCGTCAGGGAAAATATCAATCAGTTTGTTTTTACGGATGATGGTATAGAGATGCTGGAATTTATTCTGTCAGACCCCCGCCGTGACCTTGCTGTAATGAGAAGCCAGGCAAGTATCGGGAGCGACGCCAACTTAATGCCCCTGAATGTAACTATCGGTGATTTTGAACGGCTCGACTGGTCCGATATGATCTATGCAATGGGATATCCGCGCGGAGTAAAAATGGTTACACAGGGCACAGCCAGCCGTTCCGAACATCCCATTCGCCGTCTTGTGATGGATATTTCTATCAATCGCGGATTTAGCGGGGGTGCCGTTTTTGCTGTGCGGAGCGACGGTTCTGGCCTTGAATGGGTTGGAATGATTACCTCGGCAATGGGTGAGCAGGAAACTTACCTGGCACCAGAAGTGCAACACGATGATGAATATAACCCTGATCTACCGTACGAAGGCACTGTTTATGTCCGAACGGCTTCACGCATTCACTACGGAATTACAAATGCAGTGGACGTAGAACAAATTCGTGATTTTTTAAGTGAAAACATTGATGATCTGAGAGCCAGAGGAGTTTCTGTGCCAGACATTTGATGGATAATTCAGAAGTTTATTCGGTCAGCTTATTCTGCATTTAACTCTCCACACCTTCCATTTCGAGATGTTTGGCAAGCTGGATTCCATTTTCAAAATTACGAAGCCCCATCACTGAAATATTAAAACCCATTGGAAGAGGTACCGGAAGCTGATGGTGAAAATCCGAAAGCTTTTCGCTGACTCTCTGGGTTGTTTCCAGCGAAACGGAAGCGGGCTTCTCACTTCCAAGAATATATTTTTCAGTTCGCTCGGGAATATAAACACCCAGCCATCTCAGGAAATCCACATCCTTTTTGCTGGAAATGGGTGTAAAGCTCCAGAAAATAGCTGGGGGATTTTCTATCTGATTCTGCTCAAGCAATGATGAAAAATCTTTCAACAGCGAGATGGGTGTTTCAGCTTCGGTGATAATCTGTGAAGTGAAAAAATCCGCACCGGCATCAAATTTGTCTAACATACGCTCAGGTTCGTCATAATCGGGCCGGCGGCGGGTGGGTATGCAAATATTCCCAAGAGTGAAGTTGGTGGGGTCTATGGTTTCATTTTGGTATTTTCGTTTACCGTTGTTTAGGTAATTTTTCACCAGCTTGTTTCCTTCACATACCGAAAGTCCGTCATAACGCTCGGATGAAGATTCCCCGCCAACCAGAATGATGTGGCTGATGTCGAACTGATTGTGAGTTTCGAGAAGCCATTGTTCCAGTTTGGGAGGATCATGTTTTACACAAACATGATTGATAATATATTTGGTGTTGAATGCAGCGGAAAGTGATCGGGTATATTTACGCGGACTCACCCGTTTTTTATAAGGGTTTCGTCGCTTTCCTTTTTCTCCTTTTTTCGATTCGTTTTGGATTTCTGGCAGATTGAGTGCATTTACATCGGTTTCCCGGAGCAGCCGGGAGATATATTTTTGATGTGATCTCAGACGTTTTTTCTGATTACCTTCAACAGGGGGTACAATTTCAAATAGCAAAGCAGCATGATCGCTACAGTCTGTTACTATGTCATCGGTTTTCATCATTTCTTTAAATATCGTGTTCTTGTGAATGGTTTTTTTCTGTAGGTCTTCTTGGTTATTCACCGGAAGGTTTTTGGAAGTGAAAAATTCCCCAGGAGAGAAACTCTTTTTGGGCGCCGTTAATCCAATGCTGAAGTCCGGTTTTCATGTTTTCCAGATATTCTTTGCTAACGTTTGCCTGAAGTTCTTTCTCGTTTTTTTGAGTTTCTCTCAGAATGGCAGCATAGTGCTTTTCCAGGTGTTCTGTTAATTCTTCAAACCTAATGAATTTAAGTGAATGCTTTTCGGCCACAGACTTGTAAAAACGGGGAGAGGCCATGCTTTCAAGGTGTATTCGGTTTAAAATGGGTTGAAGTACACCTTCAGGGCAATTATCGGATTGCATCGGGTCAGTGAAAATAAAGTCGCCACCGGGTTTTAAAACCCTGGAAGCCTCCTTTATTACCTGTTCGCGGTCGGGACTGTGCAGAAAAGCATCTTGCGACCACACTAAGTCGAACTGTTCGTTTTTGTATGGCAACTCTTCAAAGTTTCCGTCAACCACGTCAATCAGTTCGTCGAGTTGCTGTTCCCGGTTTAACTCTCTCGCGCGGTCATTTTCAACTTCACTCAGATTATAGGCAACCACATGGCAACCAAAACGATTGGCCAAATATCGTGCCGATCCGCCATAACCGGAACCCAGATCAATCACCCTGGAATCTTTAGAGAGTTTTTCGGCATGTGTAATCATGCGTTCCTGTGTTCTGAGGCTTGCGTTAAATACTGGTTCATCAGCTGAGAGATAAATGCCGATATGAATATCTTCGCCACCCCAAACTGTGGAGTAAAAATGATCGGCATCTTCGCTATTATAATAATCTCTTGCAATGTCAACGGCTTCCAAAGGATTACTGCTCATGGGATCAGTTTTTTTAGTTAAGATTTCTGTTTGCGATACTCTTTTTCAGCAACATGGATAAAAAAATCAGGTTCATCGGAGCGGTAGGTTTCCTGAAAATCTCCATAGGAGTGAACGGTTTGAAATCCAACCTCCCTCATGAGTTGTCGCGTATACTCTTTGCGAAGAGGAAACATATTCAGGTGAAAAACCGAATCGTCTTCAAATCGGTAACGGAATCGTGCCAGTCCGCGATCAACGTGTTCCGGTTCCACTTCCACATCCTCACCGCAGTAATAAAATTTGTGCTTGCTGGAATATCCGTCATTCAAAATGGAATCGTAATTGCGCTGATCCAGGATAAGCAGCCCGTTATGGTTCAGGGCCGAATAAAATTCGGCAAGTGCCTTACGCCGGTCATTTTCTGAAAAAAGATGTGTAAATGAGTTTCCAAGGCAGATAATCGCATCAAATTTTTCATGAATGTCTCTGCTCAGCCAGCGCCAGTCTACCTGGACTGTTCGCAGGATTTCATTTCTCTTTTTTGCGTTTTCAAACGCCCGGTAGAGCATTTGGGGACTGCCGTCGGCACTAATAACATCGAACCCGGCTTTTAGCAGCCGAACCGAATGGTAGCCTGTGCCGGTGGCTACATCCAGTACTCTTTGAGCGCCATGCTGTTTAAGTATATCAATAAAAAAGGTGCCTTCGCCTTCTGCCCGCTTTTCCCAGTTGATAAGGGCATCCCACTTCGCAACAAACTTTCGGATATATTCTTCCTGGTAGTGATCGCTTTCACGTACTGCCGTTGGGTCATTTCCAAAAAATTGTTCTTGTGATTTCATAATCTGATTCTATTTTAAATGAATAATTTATCTCATGCTATTAGTGAAAGGTTTGTTGACCTTCCCAGTCGGAAACCGAGAATTCATCTTTCTTTTTTTTGAGGCGTTATGAACCTACGATTTCAATCAGCTTTTTATACAATGAATTGTATAATATTAACAAGAGTAATTATACTTGTAAAGAATTGTTTTTGTTATTTGAAAGATAGGCTATTTACTTATCCAAATTATTTTTTTAAGTAAAAAATAAACAATTATTTGTATCTATAAAGGTGAGAAAATAAATTTTTAAAAACGTGATTAATAAATTAAACTTTGTTTTTAATTAGCACTTTGGAGTCTTCACTTATTACATTTTGTGAGCTTAATTCGGAGATTAACAACCAAAACCACCACCTCCCGGAGTAAAAAGAAGAAAGCGATCTCCCGGATTGAGTTCTGCGCCATCCCGCCATTTCATTTTTCGGTTGAGCCCATTTTTCCTTTGAATTTCCTGTTTTCCGATAGTACCTGGTTCTCCGCCTTTCAGGCCGTAGGGTTGCACGACTCTGTGCTGAGTGAGGACCGACAAGCTCACCGGTTCCAGAAACGTTATTTCCCTGATAATGCCGTTGCCGCCTCGCCAGGTTCCGTTACCACCTGAGCTTTCCCTGATGGAGTAGCGGTCCAGTCGAACAGGGAAGCGGTGTTCCAGAATTTCGGGGTCGGCAGCGCGGGTGTTGGTCATGTGTTGATGTACAGCATCCGTTCCATGGAAACCCTCACCGGCACCGGTTCCCCCGCCAACGGTTTCATAGTAGCCGAATTTGTCGTTTCCGAATAGTACATTGTTCATCGTACCGTAACTGCACGCGGCCAGTCCGAATGCTTTCAGGAGGGTATCAACAAGGCGTTGGCTGGTTTCGATGTTGCCGCCCACTACCGCCGGACACTCAGCCGGATTATCGGAAAAAGGCGGGTTGAGCATTCCATCCGGGATGGTGATTTGAACCGGTTCCAGCAGTCCGTCATTCAGCGGCAGAGGTTCATTAACCATCAGCCGAAGCACATACATGATCACACTGTTGACGATGGATGGATTCGCATTCAGATTCCCAGGGTGAACACCCGAACTGCCAGAAAAATCAATGGCCATGGAACTCCCCTTTAAGCTACAATTAACTTTCAGTAACGAGCCATCATCCATCTGTTCTTTGGCATGGAAAGTGCCATCCGGAATGTTTTCCAGAGTGAGCTTCATCCGTTCAGCTGCATAGAGTTTTAAGCGCTGCATATGAGTTTTTACTTCATCTGCCCCGAATGTTTCAGCGAGTTTTTTCAACTCCGAAACACCACGGTGATTGGCAGCGACGGCTGCACGGATGTCGGCCATATTTTCTTCTATTGAACGGCTGGGCCATTCGGCTGAGCGAAGCAGGCCTTCTATCTTTCCCCAGCGGAATTCCCCTTCCCTGGCAAGAAACGCGGGCGGGATCACCACGCCTTCTTCAGCAAGATTTGTTGCATCAGGCGGCATGGAGCCGGGGCGTTTCCCTCCGATTTCGGCGTGATGGGCACGACTGGCCACAAACCCTATCCGTTTCTCATTAACAAAAACGGGAGTCACCACGGTAACATCGGGGAGGTGAGAACCGCCATAGCCGGGATGGTTGGTGATGAGGACGTCGCCTTCTTCCAATTTTAACCCTCCTGGAGTTTCGAACTCTTCGAGAGTTCCCTGTTTAAGACTCTCTATCAACGTTCGTACGCACGTTCCCATCGCACCCAGATGCACAGGAATATGAGGTGCATTCACAACCAGGTATCCGTCTGTATCAAGCAGGGCACAGGAATAATCGAGCCGTTCTTTGATGTTAACAGAAAGGGCGGTTTTCCGGAGCATCTCGCCCATCTGGTCAGCCACAGACCGGAAACGATTAGTGTAGAGCTGTAGCTGAACAGCTTCGGGGCGTAAACCCATCAGGTTTTTAGAATCTGTAAGGTTTTGTTTTTGGGTGATCCATGTACCATCACCCAAAAGCTGCCCCTTCCAACCCGGCTCAATCACCGTTGTACTGTGAGGATCCAGAATAAGTGCCGGACCAGCAATTTCGGCACCGGGTTTCAGTGATTCACGATGGTATAGCGGACTGGTGTGTGAGATTTTATTATAAAGAATCTCTGTTTCGCCGGATGTGGAGATTTCGACCGAATCGTCACGACTTTCTGGTACAATTTCAATTTCTTCACCGCTCTTCTCCGATGCAATCACCCGAATGGCCTCAACCTCAATCTCACGCCCTTCCACCCAGTGGCCGTAGTGATGTTCATACGCCTTCTGAAACTGCCCGGCCACGTTCTTGGCTCCACTCCAACCAATCTCAAGCGAGCTATCCTGACCTTTCAGGCGCAGATAGATCTGCTTTCGGGAAATTTCAATTTGCTCATCTTTGATATCCTGTTTTTTCAAATCTGAGATAGCTTCACCGGAAAGTTCTTCAAACCGGTTATCCAGGTTCTCCCGAACTTCATTGAGCGTTTTTAAAATCTGGCGAGAGGCAATCTGTTCAGTTTTAGCCTGCTGAAGGCCATACGCGCTGAGCAACCCGGCATCGGAAGGAACCAGTACAGTTGTTATATTCAGTTTCGCTGCCACGGCAAGGGCATGCTGGGCGCCGGCACCTCCAAATGCTACGAGAGCATATTCAGACGGATCAAACCCCTTCTGAATCGAGATTTTTCGAATGGCCTGGGCCATCCGTTCGTTGGCGATATCCAGGAATCCTTCCAGTACATCCTCTTCTTGTAGCGGATTTTTTCTGTTTTTGTTGATTGTTTTCATCAACTTGCTGAGAGCGTTTCGGGCGGCTTCCGGGTTGATGGTGATGTGGAAATTGGAGGGGTGCAGGCGTCCGCTCAGCAGGTTTACATCTGTGATGGTAAGAGGGCCTCCGCGGCCATAACAGGCGGGGCCCGGATCTGCACCTGCACTCTCGGGGCCTGCGGTCAAACTTTTTCCATCGAAGGAGCAGATGGAACCTCCCCCTGCGGCAACCGTTTCGATCTCAATGGCGGGAGCCGAAAGAGTTGCATCACCCACAGTGTGCTCAAATATATAATCGATCTCACCGGCATAGCGTGCCACATCGGTACTGGTGCCGCCCATATCGAAGGAGATGATTTTTGTTTTGAAACCTCCTTCTTCTAAACCTCCAGGGTTTCTTTTCGAAAGGTTTTGGTGTTTTGTAATAATTTGGTTCTCCGAAGGGAAACCCTGGAGGTTTTTTATCGAAGCCACTCTCTTTGCCACAGCCACTGCCCCAATTACCCCACCTGCCGGGCCGCTGAACAGTCCGTCTTTCGGATTGTACTTCTCTGCCTCCACCAAACTTCCCGCACTGCTCATAATTCGGAGTGAAGAGCTGCCGATTACCTCAGAGATCCGGTCCAGGTACTGCTGCATCACCGGGGTAAGGAACGCATCGATATCGGTGGTAACTGCCCTGGGAACGACTTTAATGGAGGGGCTCAGTTTCGACGAACGGCTAACAAATGGCACACCCAGGCTCAGCATCATCTCTTCAATCAGAATTTCGTGATCTGGATTCAGATAGCTGTGCATCAGGCAGATTGCCGCGGCATCAATGTCGTCCAGAAGTGGTTCGATCTGATTTCGAAGAGCGGTCAGATCAGGTTTTTTGAGTCTGTTTCCATCTGCATCAAGCCGTTCTGGCACTTCAATAATCTTGTGATAAAATGGTTCCGGTTTCCGGATATTGAGGGAAAACAGGTCGGAACGCTGCTGGTTTTTGATCTTTAGAAGGTCTTTGAAACCTTCCGTGATCAAAAAGAGAGTACGCCCGCCCCGGCGCTCCAGCAAGGCATTGGTGCCTTTGGTGGTGGAGAGTCGGAGCTGAAGAGGCGGGAGCGGGCTGCCTATGGGAGTTTGTGTAACCAGCCGGGCGGCAAGAACAGGGGCCTCTTCCGGGCTTTGGATTTCGAAGGGAACGTACTGGTCAGAGGGAAGGGAGAGTTCATCAGATAGTGTAATGGTGGACTCTTTTTCGTCAGAGCTGATGATTTTGCAGGAACGACCCGGATCATCAAGAAGCGAAAAATCATATCCTTTGAAAAAATCACCGGGAGTTTCGTATTCGAGCCGAATAGAAATTTTTCTGGAATTATCTGTGGATCTGGCTGATCCACGGAGGGCACTGCTGCTAAGAACTTTTCGGCGTAGAATGGTTCCATCAGGGGATGTGGCAATGCAGTCGGTAAAGGTGCCGCCGGTGTCGATTGATATTTTATAATTAGCGACTGAAAGATCTTTTTCCATAATTTTGTTTTGGAAGATGGATGTAAATCAAAATAAATTAAATTGACGTGGCAGGTAACTTCAGATTTATCACAAATAGTTCCAAGCGTAAAAAGCGATAAAATGTATCTTTCTCTTAATCATTGTTTGTTATATTACCTGATCAAATTGTTTAAGCTTTAAATAGAATTGGCTGGGGACGCCAATTAAGAGACTAAACTAAATGACTGTACTATTGGTTTACAGGAATTATTGCATGCTGAGCCGCCTGATATTTTAGCCTAATTATTTAAACTGTTTTTGATGAACGACAGGTTCTATTTTCCCATACCTTTTGAAGATCCCGTGCTGATTTTTGCACTGGTTATGCTGATGATTTTACTGGCCCCGATGGTTTTCAAAAAAATGAAAATTCCCGGAATAGTGGGTCTGATCCTGGCAGGTACTGTTGTAGGGCCCGGTATGCTTGGTTTAATCGAGAGAGATTTTACCATTGAGCTTCTTGGTACGGTAGGCCTGTTATACCTGATGTTCATGGCGGGTCTTTCGATTGATCTGAACCGTTTTGAAAAATTAAAAGAAAAAAGTGTTGGTTTCGGGTTACTATCGTTCCTGTTCCCACAGCTTGCTGCTATTTATGTAGGGATGGAGCTGCTTGATTATTCCCTTTCAACCTCGCTTTTGCTTGGATCTATTGTAGGTTCGCACACACTTCTTGCTTACCCGATTGCAGAACGACTTGGAATAACAAAAAGCACGGGAGTAACTATGTCGATGGGTGGCACTCTTGTTACTGACACGCTCTCTCTCGGTGTTTTGGCTGTAGTTGCCGGATCTGTTGGAGATGACCTGGGTGCCGGATATTGGGTGGGTTTTGCCACTTCTGTAGGGATTTTTGTAGCGGCGGCCCTGATCATTTTACCGAGGCTCGGACGGTGGTTTTTCAGAAATATTCAGTATGAAAACAATATTGATTTTGTTTTTATGGTGGCGGTTCTTTTTACTACCGCTTTCTTTGCCGAGCTTGCGGGGCTGGCTCCAATTATCGGAGCATTTATGGCAGGTTTGCTTTTAAACCGATTGGTGCCGGACAGTGGTACCCTAATGAGCCGCATACAGTTTGTCGGGAATGCCCTGTTTATCCCATTCTTTCTGATTTCGGTAGGCATGCTTGTAGACATTGCCGTTCTTGGCAGCCTTGAAGTCTGGATAAAAGCCATAATATTCAGTTTACTCGTATTTTTTGGAAAAGGGCTTGCCGCCTTAGTGGCAAAAATTATATTTAAATTTTCAAATGAAGAAGGGTTTGTTGTGTACGGTTTAACCACACCGCAGTCCGCCGCAACCCTTGCTGTCACACTGGTTGGTTTTGAGCTGGGTTTCTTTGATACGATTGCTGTAAATGCTGTTGTAATAATGATTCTTATTACATGCCTTATTGGTCCCTGGCTTGTTGAAAAATATGGTCGAGTGGTTGCTATTCAGGAAGATGAAAAACCGTATAGTCCTGCGGACGCCCCCCAGCGAATTCTTGTTCCGCTGGCTAATCCCGAAACATCAGATTTATTGATGGATATTGCCTTTATGGTTCGGGATAACAAATCTGGTCAGCCTATATATCCGCTTACGGTTGCCAGAGATGGCTCAAATGTGGAAGCAAATGTGGCACGTGGAGAAAAAATGCTTAGTCATGCTGTGATTCATGCGGCAGCTGCCGATGTTCCGGTTACCCCTGTAACGAGGGTAGATCTGAATGTATCGAAAGGTATTGCACGTGCTGTTGAGGAGCAGCGCATAACGAATATTGTTATTGGCTGGAATGGTGAAGTTTCTACCCGGAGAAGGATTTTTGGAAGCATTCTTGACCAGTTGCTTTCTGTGGTTGATGAAATGGTGATGGTATGTAAAATTGAAAAACCGATCAATACTTTCGAGCGGCTTATAGTTGCGATTCCTCCTTTTTCAGCTCTTGAAGTTGGGTTTCCCGGAACTATTCGTTCTATAAAGCTGATGGCCGACCAAATGGGAGTAGACCTCGTTGTGGTTTCAACACATGAACGCGAACAGATTGTAAAAAGTAAAGTAGAAAAGATTAAACCAGATCTGGATATTAACTATAAAACAATAGATCTGTGGTTTGATCTTCCGGGGTGGCTGGATCGGAATAAAAAT
>SLGL01000505.1 GCA_007123785.1 Balneolaceae bacterium | reverse complement strand
AGAATTGTCAAATGCTGAGGCACTGCCTGGCTGGTATCCTGAGCATTTATTTGATGAGATGAGTCGCAAAAAGATTGGGTGTATAACAGTGAGAAATTATTGAGATTTTGAAAGGAACTTATTCGTTATATCAAAGTAAATTCAATTATATTATAGATGTAACTCGCTTTGATTGGGTTGGAATGCCTGATACAGCAAAATTCGCTGTTGCAAAACAGATGGTAAAAATTTGTTGGAATTCTGAGAAGAATTTTTTTTAATATTTTGTTCATAATTGGGTTCAAATATATTTAAATTGTTCAGAATCAAGAATTCACGTTTGGCAAAATTGGTATTGTTTATATAGACTAAAGGAACTAAGTTTGAATCTTGATTTAAATTCCTTGTGCGAATAATTTTTTATGAATGGATCTATCAATCAATGAAGTTCAAACGGTTAAGGAAAGGCTACAGCAAGAGTCGCGAAAAAATGGCGGAAAAGATGCTGTACATCTTAAGCGTGGATACACATCTTCTATATACAAAAACTTAGAAGTAAGGCAGTACAAGGGGAAGCGCGCTCTTGATCTTGTACTGGGGTCAATAGCTTTAATATTTTGCCTTATTTTATTCCCATTTATTGCCTTCGGGATAAAGCTCTCATCAAAAGGGCCCGTCTTTTTCAAACAAAAGCGTACCGGGCAAAACGGCATTACATTCACTTGTTATAAATTTCGAACAATGAGAAACAATTCGAAAATTATTCAAAATGGAAAACCGGATATTACATTAGAGGGAGATGAACGTATTTTTGCATTTGGCAAACTGCTGCGTTTTTTAAACCTTGATGAACTGCCACAAATCATCAATGTTTTAAAAGGAGATATGAGCCTTGTTGGCCCCAGGCCATACCCGGTAGAGGAATGTGCTTACTGGAATTCAACATTTGATGATTTTTTCTACAGGTATGCAGTCAAACCGGGAATTACAGGTTTTTCACAAGTAAAAGGTTATCGGGGTGGCACACATAGTGTGTCACACATGAGAAAACGCACAGATTACGATCTTATCTACGTTCAGAAAAACACTTTATTAATGGATGCTTCTATCATCTTGAAGACCGTTACGAAAATGATAAACCTGGATACGAACGCCCACTAATCATCGTTTTTAGCACAATTTCACACTCCCATTGCATTATTATCATCTAAATAAAACATGAAACAAATAACAGTTACACTTCTCGTTCTATTTCTCTTCTTTCTTTTTATCCCCACACAAATTAACGCCCAGTTCGGGGGCATTGGCATAGGTGATATACAAAATGTTCAGGTTGATGATCTGACCGATGATCAATTAATGAATTTTTACCGCCAAATGAGGGCACAGGGTTTTACTATTGAAGAAGTTGGGAACATTGCACGTGCTCGAGGCATGCCTTCATCACAGGTGTCCCGTTTAACTTCACGATTAAACCGTCTTGCCACTGGCCGGGACAGAGATTCAGATGCTGCAGCCCGAACTACCACGCGTTCAACAGATATGGCTGAGTTACAATTTGAACCAACTACACAATTGGAAGATGAACTTCTGATTAGTGAGTTGAGGCGACTGGTCATGGAAAGAAATGAGCAGGATCTCGTACGTGAACTTGATCTGATAATTGAAGAGGGTTTTCCTGTATTCGGTGCCAGGCTTTTTGCCGGTACTTCTCAATCCTTTGAACCTTCCATCAACATTCCCACACCCATCGATTATATCTTCGGACCCGATGATGAGGTTCGTATTGATATTTGGGGTGCTGCTGAAAGAGAATACAGGGTAACTGTAGATCCCGACGGAAACATAAGGATACCGAATATCGGGCCGATACGGATTGGCGGACTTGAGTACGGAGAGGCACGAGAAAGAATTCTTAGAAACCTTCAGCGAGGTTACTCTGGTATTAATCTTGAAAATCCACAATCTGGTAATACATTTGTTGATGTATCTCTTGGAAATGTTCGCAGCATCAACGTAAGTATGATAGGTGAAGTTCGGCAGCCCGGCACCTATACCGTATCATCCCTTGCAACTGTATTTAACATGCTTTATGCGGCCGGGGGGCCGAACCGATCCGGTTCCTGGAGAAATGTTCAAATTATCCGGGGTGATACAGTAATTCGGGAATTCGATCTTTACGATTTAATTGTACATGCCAACCAAAGCGATAATATTCGTCTTAAGGATCAGGATATTATTAGAATACCTCCTTATAAAAACCGAGTTCGGCTGAACGGTGAAGTAAAACGCCCCGGTATATTTGAAATGAAGGATGGGGAAACTCTTGCCGATTTGATTCAGTTTACTGGAGGATTTTCTGAAAATGCGTATAAAGAGCGGATTGTACTTCATCGAACAACCAACATCCAGAGAAGTATTTCTGATGTAAGATGGCCTGAAGGTGGGGACATTGAGCTCAGAAACGGTGATGAAATTGAGATCAAGGAAATTGTAGACCGTTATGAAAACAGGGTTCGGATTGAAGGCGCTGTCTACAGGGAAGGAGATTACGAATTAACCGATGGCATGATGCTTACTGATCTTCTCGACAAGGCAGAAGGTGTAAAACAACACGCTTATCTTGAAAGGGGTATCATTGTTCGAAGTCGCGATAATCTTATGCTTGAAAGTGTGCCGTTTTCAGTGATTGACATCATTGAAGGGCATGCCGATGATATACCTCTCAGAAGGGATGACCTTGTTCGTATATCATCGATTTTCGATATGCAGGAGATGATGACAGTACGCGTGGCCGGTGCTGTAAATAGCCCGGATCGGTTCGAATTTCTTGAAGGAATGTCACTTGAAGATGCAATTTTTCTTGCAGACGGTTTACGAGATCGTGCAGCAGCCTACAGGGTAGAAGTTGCACGCCGTGTTATAGACGATGAAGTTCGATCTAAGGTAAATCAGGTAGCTGAAGTTTTCCAGTTTGAAATTGATGAAAACTATCAATTTCGCGGAAGTGACAGGGAGTTTCAGCTTCAACCTTTTGATATGGTTTTTGTCCGAACCAAACCAAATTACCAGGAACAACTTACTGTGCGTATCGAAGGTGAAGTTGAATATCCCGGTGAATATGTTCTTGAAAAAAGAGATGCCCGACTCACAGATTTAATTGAACAGGCCGGTGGCCTTTCCCAATATGCATTTCCGGAGGGAGCTTCCATGCAGCGAATACTTGAAGTCACTACCGACCAGGTTCAAAGGGATGGATTTGACGACAGAACTGCTTTGCTGGCTGGCCTCAATCTTGAAAATGTTGACCTGGACCGTTTTGAAACTGTGAATGACACAACATATACACCCGTTGGAATACGTTTGGGCGATGCGATTAGCAGACCGTATGGAAATAATGATCTCAGGCTTCAGGAAG
Source organism: Balneolaceae bacterium (assembly GCA_007123785.1). Taxonomy (GTDB): domain Bacteria; phylum Bacteroidota; class Rhodothermia; order Balneolales; family Balneolaceae; genus Rhodohalobacter. The sequence goes on along the minus strand of SLGL01000505.1, from coordinate 165 downwards.
GGGATGTTATACGTGTTCCAAGACAACTTCAAACAGTTCGGGTTGAGGGGGGCGTTTTATCTCCGGTAACGATGAGATTTGTACCCGGCCGGGGGCTGCAAGGTTACATTGACGCTGCTGGGGGAACTACAGACCGAGGACAGCGTCACAGAGCCTATGTTGTTT
>SLGL01000127.1 GCA_007123785.1 Balneolaceae bacterium | reverse complement strand
TTCATTATTAAGGATTTGAAATACCAAAAAGCACTATGTGCACACCTGCTTAAGTAATTCCTTTAACCAATATTGCATCAAGACGTTCTGACACTCCAATCAATTCAAGACTAAAATTGCGGTTCAGGATGAACATATGAAAATTTAATAGCAGGATTTAAAGGATACAGATAATTCTGATTGAGCGCGATACCACTCAGTTTTTATAAAAATTCAAATCTTCATTCTCTGTAATTAAATAGATTCTGCTTGGTCCGCCATTTATAGCTGCCTTGCTTCTTGCCGATAGTGAGCTCAATCAAAGGTCTCATCGCTTCACATTTTAGTTAGAATATTTTAATAATCAAAGCCCTGACCTGTCAAAATGGTTGTGTTTGTTTACCCGTCTGCAAAGAATAAAAAAAAATGAAGGAGATTGGTAATAAAAAGTATTTTATCTATAAGTGTCAAAGTTCTTTATCGGTTGTTAGCAAATCCACCAAAACTCTGTAATGATCAGTAGAAGTGGGAAAATGAGGAATCAAAAAAATTATATTACTTTCATCATTTTGGGTTGCTAAATAAAGATACTGATTTTACAGGGATTTTCAATCAAGCTCAAGACACCATCAACAGGAGTTTCCCCATTTTTTAAGAGATTATCCTTGTGAAACTTCTGACAGACGGTTATGTCTTCGTTGAGTCAGTTTGAGATTTTCTTTTTCAACATAAACCGTTTTTTATTTAAATATACTAACCCATAACTATTTTACTGAACTTTCATTTATTGAGATAAGAATATAGTGACATGCGAGATTAAAAACGGATTATGACCGAAGCCACTAACCCATACTCTCCCTGATGAAGTGATTCCGGTAAAAACGTTAATCTGTGCCCGTTTGATTCATTTCTTGTCCGGTTATAAGCGCTGAGAGCACTGACTACACGGTTTACCACCATTAATCCTGCAATAGCAGGCAATTGATTCCTGGAACGGTCTCTGTCAGAACGGAGGCGATTATATTCATTACGATTTTTTTCATCTGCCCAATCCCATTGGTTTTCTGATGTTTCATCCAGCAAACGGTGCCAGTTCCGGCTTCGAAGCTGAAAATCATTATATGCATAGAGGTTGTCATAATCACCAACAGCCAGCCGAAATGAGCGGCTTTTTTCCGAAATATCCACTCCAGCTTTTAATGAAGCTAAGGTTATGTATTGTTGTTCGAGTTTGGAAATACGTGAATGAACACCAACAAACGAAGCAATCAGAGCGGCTTCTGCCCCGAGATGAAGTTTACCTCGGCCCCAGTTATCCGAATCGGCGTAATAATGTCCCCACCCGGGGATAGCCATCGACCGGAAGAACGCCCCCCTTGAGTCGCTGCTCTGTTGTGCTGAAACAGGAGCCTGAAAACCCGCAAAACCGATTATAGTAACAATAATCGTTATGATTATTTGAAATCTCATTCTGTAAATGTACAAAAGAATCGGTGAGATAAGCAGAAGTTTTACTATATCCGCAAAAAAAAAGCGGCCCTAATAAATCAGAGCCGCTTTTAAAAAAATTGATCAAAAAGTAATTTACCTGTTATTCATCTTCTTTTGGAAGAAGTGCTTTTCTGGATAATCGCAGCTTTCCGCCATGTTCAACTTTCAGGAGTTTCACGTCTATTTCATCACCTACGGAAAGAACATCTTCCACTCGTTTCACATGACCGTGATTGATCTCGGAAATATGGAGCAGCCCCTCTTTTCCGGGAACAATTTCCACAAACGCACCATATTCCTTAATGGCTTTTACAATACCATTATAAGTGGCACCTTCATCGAGGTCTCCGGCAACCGCCTGGATTCGTTTCTTGGCAGCTTCAGCTTTTTCGAGGCTGTCGGCAGAAATGGTGATCTGTCCTTTTCCTTGATCATCCTCTTCAATCCAGATTTCGGTGTCGGTCTCTTTCTGCAATGTCTGAATTACTTTTCCGCCCGGGCCAATGACCGCGCCGATGCTGTCGCCGTCAATCGTCATCCGAATAAACTGTGGTGCGTATTTAGAGAGTGTTTCCCGTGTAGTAGAAATAGTTTCAGCCATTTTCTCCAGGATATGCAATCTGCCTTTATGAGCTTGCTCAAGAGCTTCCTCAATAACTTCGAAGCTAATCCCCTGAACTTTCATGTCCATCTGAGTGGCAGTAATTCCATCGGCAGTACCAGCGGTTTTAAAGTCCATGTCTCCCATAAAGTCTTCTTCGCCCTGGATATCTGAAAGCACAACGGAGTTGTTTTCCCCAACAATCATTCCCATCGCGATACCGGCAACCGGCTTGGGAAGCGGAACCCCTGCATCCATCAGCGCCATCGAACCGCCGCAAACGGAAGCCATCGAAGATGACCCGTTTGATTCGGTAATGTCCGATCTTACCCGGATCACGTATCCGAACTCATCAAAATCCGGCATCACCATTTTAATTGCACGCTGCGCCAGGTAGCCGTGGCCGATTTCACGCCGTCCGGGACCTCGCATAAATCCGGCTTCTCCCACACAGTATGGCGGGAAATTATAATGCAGCATAAAGGTTTGATCCTCTTCGTAAAAGAGCGTATCAATGCTCTGGGCATCGCGCTTTGAATCTAGTGCCACAGAAACAAGTGCCTGGGTTTCGCCTCGTGAAAAAATAGCTGACCCATGAGCTCTTGGCAAGTATCCAACCTGGGTCCAGATATCGCGGATATGTTCCGGAGAACGCCCGTCAATACGTTTTTTGTTTTCAAGAATATTATTTCGCACAGCATCCTTCACCATATTGCCGAAAATTGAAGAGATCTCGCCACCGGCTTCTTCATAGCCTTCTTGTTCGGTAATGGATTCAATTACTTCCTTTTTCAATTCACTGGTAGCAGTGCCAAACTCTTCTTTGCTAAGTCCCTGACTTAGTGTATCCTGAAGTCGGTTACCTACCTGCCCCGCAATTTTTTCTTCCAGTTCGGTATTCGGTTCAACTGGTGTAAACTCACGTTTTTCAACGCCAAATTCTTTTCTGAGCTCTTCCTGAAATTCACAGAGCTTTACAATGGCTTTATGGCCTTCTTTCACGGCCTCGAGCATCTCTTTTTCGCTGATCTCTTTCATCTCCCCTTCGATCATGATCACGCTGTCGGCAGTACCGGCAACAATGATGTCCATGTCACTCTTTTCAAGTTCATCGATGGTAGGGTTAATTACAAATTCACCATTAATGCGTCCAACTTTTACCTGGGACATTGGGCCATCAAACGGAATAGAAGAAATATGTGTAGCCGCAGATGCACCGAAAGCTCCTAATACATCCGCCTCATGCTGTCCGTCTGAAGAATATACCTGGCAAATGTACTGTGTTTCATTTACGTATCCATTAGGGAAAAGCGGTCTCAGGCTTCTGTCAATCAACCGGCTGGCAAGTGTTTCGCCATCGGAAGGGCGCCCTTCTCTTTTCATAAACCCGCCGGGAAATTTTCCTGCAGCCGTAAAACTTTCTCTCAAATCAACAACCATCGGGAAAAAATCCTGTCCTGGTTTTGCTTCTTTTGCACTTACAACCGTGCAAAGCA
>SLGL01000300.1 GCA_007123785.1 Balneolaceae bacterium | reverse complement strand
TATTAGCGGCTTTCACCACAAAGGTCTTGTAGCGGCTGTCCGGGTTGTTCTGCGACTGCTCAAAAAACTGCCGGAACTCTTCGATCACCCGATATGCATAAATGGAAGTAATTTCCACTGTTGACATTCCCGTGGTATGGTGCTGAAGCAGACGCTGCCTGAGCGTAAGTATGTCTCCTTCGCGCTTTTGAATAGCAAGGCCAGCCATGCTGTGACCCGGCATTTCATAAGTCATACCGATTGACCCGTGGAATGTTGGCCATGTATCGCCGTAACTGGGATAAAACAGATCAAACCGTTCACGGGTAAAGTAGAGCCAGTTTTCTTCATCAAAATAACGCATATGATTTTCGCCAATGGTAGCCTGAAATTCACGCTGCCATTCGGTAATAGCTTTATGGAAAGGTTCTGCGGCGGGTGCAAAATAGTACGGAGCGTTGTAACTTTGCTCATGATAATCCACATGGACATGCGGAAACCACTGCCTGTAAACCTTGTATCGGTACTGTGATTCTTTCTGCACCTGCCAGGCCCAATCACGGTTCAAGTCAAAGAGATAATGGTTGGAACGCCCGCCCGGCCAGGGTTCGTGATGTTCCCGTGCATCGATTTTCGGATTAACCTCCACACCCAGCATCTGGTTAAACCAATTCACATATCGTTCTCGGCCGTCGGGGTTGAGCATCGGGTCCATAATCACTACTGTATTTTCGAGCCACTCTTTGGGTTCGGCATTATCGGGGCGAACCAGTTCGTGTAACGTTCGCATGGCTGCTTCGCTGCTCGATGTTTCGTTGCCGTGGATGTTATAGCTGAGCCAGACGATTGCTTTCTGAAGTTCAGTCGGGTCCCCCGATTCCAAACCGGTCAGCCGCAGATTATTCAGGCGAATCTCTTCGATATTTTCGTGATTATCGGGGCTTGTAATAATCAGGTAGGCAAGCTCCCGTTGTTGAAAAGTCTTACCATAGCTGTGAATAGTTACATAGTCAGATTCTTCTGCAACGTGTTTTACATAATTCAATACATTATGATGAGGTGTCCAGCGTTCCCCCAATTCGTATCCCAAAAAATCATCCGGAGACTGCAGCTGGGCAATTGCCGGAAAACTGAGCAGGAAAGTCAAAATAAAAATACTCAGAACTTTACCCTGTTTTTTCATGATTTATTTATTTTGGTAGATTGTGGATTCAAAAATTGAGCTAACCCGGATATTTCACAGTAAATATTCTTTATGTGAAATATCCCGGCTAAACATAAAGAAAACCTGTAACTGCTAAAAATACCAAAACGTGTGAAACAAATTTACGTTCCCTTTTTACTATTCATCACATCATTGATTTTACATAAGGCTGCTTTGGGGCAAGACCAGCCCGATAGCTTCCGTTTCACCATTCTTCACACCAATGACGAACACTCACACCTGATTGCTCACCCTGCCATTGACGATCACCCGGAAATGCGAAATTCCACCACAGGAGGCTTTGCAAGACTGGCAGGGGCAATCCGGCAAATACGTGAAGAAAAAGAAGAGATCAGCGAACCGGTAATGATCTTTTCAGGCGGAGATATCCTTGGCGGCCCTGCATTCGGCTGGCTGCCTCTTAAAGAAGGCATGGCACCGGAATTAAAACTGTTTCATGAAATCGGTTATGATGCCATCACAATCGGCAATCACGAATTTGATTACGGGCCGGATGTTTTTGCAAACTACCTGAAAGCCGCCGGCTACCCCGATGCATCGTCCCAAACCGTAATTCTCGGAACCAACACCCGCCCCCCCGCCGAGCACCCGCTAAGTAACCTGGGTATTAAAACACACTACATCAAAGAACTGCCAAACGGGCTTAAGGTGGGCATTTTCGGGCTTTTGGGGGATGATGCCATCAATAAAACAGCTAATCCCGGTCCTGTAAATTTTGAAGACCCGATCCGTTCTGCCCGAAATGCTGCAGACCAGCTTCTTGCCGATGGTGCCAATATCCTGATCTCCGTCAATCACTCCGGCGTATATGAAGATCGAAAACTGGCACAGGAAGTCCCCGAAATTGATGTGATCGTGGGCGGACATTCCCACACTCCGCTTTACGAACCGATCATTGAAGGAAAAACCGTAATTGTTCAAGCGGGGAGCTATCTCAATTACCTGGGTGTGCTTGAACTGGAATGGCTGGAGGATGAGCAGCGGGTTGAGGTTCTGAATCTCAGCAACGAGACTCCTTTTCTCAGAGCACTCGACTCCGCCACACAGCCAGATGAAGAGATCGCTGAAAGAGTAGCCGGATATAAATCGATACTCAATGACTGGGTAGCAGAACTTACAGACGGACAAGTTACCAATGTTACCGAACCTGTTGCAGAATCTTCCTTTGCCATTCGTGGCGGCCGCCAGCGGGTTGAAACAGTCATTGGCAATTACATTACCGATGCGATGAAAATTGCGGCAGAACAGGCTACCGGGAAAAGAGTAGACCTGGCCGTACAGGCAAATGGTGCGATTCGAGCAAATATCACACCCGGAACAGAAGAGTGGTCTGAAGGCCTGATCTCTTTTTACGACCTGATAATGGCCACCGGACTCGGCTCGGGAGATGACGGTAAACCTGGATATCCACTGGTTTCGTTTTATGTGACCGAAGCTGAAGTTCGCCGGGCAATGGAGGTTTCTGTGTTGCTGTCTGATTTGATGGATAACACCTATTTTCTGCAGTTTTCGGGAGTCAGAATGGCATACGACCCCAATCGCGCCGTTTTTATAAGAGTACCTTTTACCGGGACCCCGATTCCATCATCCCGGGCTGTATTGAGCGCTGAACTTGAAATTGATAATGGAGAATATCGTTCGCTCAGCCGAAACAGCGAGGAGCTTCTGCACATTGTTACCGACCGGTATATCGCCGGCTTTTTACCGCTTGTAGGAGATGTAGTACCACATCTTTCCATTGAATTGAAGGATGAAAACGGGGATCCTGTTGAACTGGATGACACCGTGGTTTACAAAAATGGCAACGAGCTGAAAGTCTGGCAGGCCGTTCTGGATTATACACTTTCACATGAGATCGGACCCAACGACATGCCGGTGATACCAAGTCGCTACCAGGATACCGAAGAGCGACTGAAAATAGTCCACACACTGCCGCTTTTGGTTTGGCCGGTGGCGCTTCTGCTTTTCATTGCAGCATTAATTGTATTGTTCATTAAAAAAAGAAGGGTAAAAAAATAAAAAACCGTCAAACGGCTCTATCGTTGAATATCAATTAATTTGATCTATAGAGCCGCCGGACGGACAAGAATTCACCTGAACATGATCAATTGAGTGTATAATCCAGTGTAATTTCACAGCTCAGAACTTGTGAGACGGGACAACCGGCTTTTGCTCCCTGTGCCAGTTCTTCAAACTCATCTTCAGAAATATCCGGTACATCGGCTTTCATCTTGAGCGCAATTTTGGTGATGGCCCAGCCATTTTCCACTTTATCAAGATCAAGCTCTGCTTTTACATCGAGTTTATCTGCAGTGTACCCGGCTTTTTCAAGCCCAACACTCAATGCCATGGCAAAACAGCCTGAATG
>SLGL01000135.1 GCA_007123785.1 Balneolaceae bacterium | reverse complement strand
GGTTTTCTTTTGATTAAAATTTCTGAAATTTTCTTCATTTTTGAATGGTGCCAATAAAAGCCAAGAATACGTCCAAAAACCCAATCTTTTCGGTTGCGCACAATGTTTTTTTGATGATCATCAAGTTCAGTTGATTTCAGCAGCTTTTCAAATATGCGGATTCTGCCGGTAAACTCTTTTTCTTTATTTCCAAATAGTTTATCCTCTCGAAAATCCCGCATTGCCAGAACTTCAGGTATTATTCCAATCTGATGTTGAAGTGAAAGTCGAAGCCAAAGATCTGTGTCTTCGGCTACATCCATTTTTTCATCAAAACCACCCGATTCTTCAAACCATTTTTTCTCAATAAGCACAGTAGAAAGATGAATAAAGTTCTGCTCTACAAGCATCTCGAAACAGTCTTTAACAAATGGATATTTCTGCTGTAGTAAATCGGCAAAAATACTTTTCTGAAATGTAGTTGATTTTTGAGAACTGCCGGGAAATCCATAGGAGTCTGTAATTACAAATGGAACATGTTCCGAATCAATCATAAAGACCTGACGTTCCAATTTATCGGGCAGCCAGGCGTCATCGGAGTCTAAAAAGGCAATATACTCTCCTTCTGCTACTGAAATTCCGTGGTTTCTGGCAGCCGATGGCCCGGCATTTGATTGTTTAATAAGCCGCACCTTATCACCATATTTTTTCAGTACTTTTTCGGGATCATCGGTTGATCCGTCATCCACAACAATGATCTCTATCGGTTTCACTGTTTGATTTAGAGCAGAATCCACCGCCCTGCCAATCACATCCGCCCGGTTATAAACGGGAATAATCACTGAAATCTGAAGTGGCTGTATCATTAAAATTTATGGAGTTGCAAGAAAAATATTGGGTTAATTTTTACAATACCGTAAAATACTATAAACAATTATTAATATTTTTACTCAACGTATTATCACACAAAGTGCACCGGAACTTAATGATTCCGACACTGTGTTCATTTTTTGTGCGCCAAATGACATTTAACTGTGAGCTGTATTGTCTTATTCTTCAACCGATGCAACAATTTGATCTAACGTCTTTTTATACATAGCATCGATTTGCCGGCGAAGCAACTCTGATCTGAAAGAATCTTCAGAAACAGCTCCGTCAAAACGGGTTAATATTACATTAACCCAGTCTTTGGGTTTATTTTTCACTATCAAACATTTTCCAGCAAACTGTTCAAGTCCGTCTGCACCGGTTTTGGTTGTTAGTACCTCTTTCCCGAATGAGAGCGCTTCAAGGGTTTTGATCTTTAAACCAGTACCAAACTGTATCGGATTGATACAAAAAGTGGTTAGGCCATACACCTCCTCCAATTCGTCATATCGTCCATAGAATGTCACATTTTCAACAGAATGAAGCTGCTCCTTAATATCACAAATGGAACCGGCTACAATCAGTTTTAATTCGGGATTTTGTGCAGTTACTTCTTTCCAAACCTCACTAAAGAACCAGTTCAATCCTGTAATATTTATTTTCCCTTTTCCTGCAACAGCCAGTATAGTTTTTTGGGAGGAATCTGAATCAACTCTTATATCTTTAAATTCCACAAGGTGAGGAACTGTAAGAACTTTTGGTCTATCTCCTTCGATTAGTTTTTTGAAATAATCGGCTTCTTTTTGAGTAATTGCCCAAATGATATCGGCTTTTCGAATGGCTTTTTGTTCATCATCCGGAGTGATACTTTTCCAGACAACCGGTTCTTCCCCACCTTCGAGATAAAGTTTATAGCGGTCAGATAGACGGTCGTGAGTATCGATGATTTTAGTTGTAACTTCATCAAACAGGTCCAGGTAAAATGAATAAACAGCATAATTCAGAACAACTGCTTTGTAACTTTCTTCTGATTTGGTTAATTGTTTTTGCAGAAGTTTCAATTTCCTGATGTTTTTAAAATCATAGAGACTTTTATTAAATCGGGCTGAATCAGTGCCATATTTTCGCATTCTGATCTTGCGTTGTGCCCTTATCTTAAGCCCGTTAATAATTTCCAGGGTTCTCAATAGCAAATAGTTACCGGGCAGTATTTCTTTCTTCTGAATGTTGTGATTTAAAACGATCCCATTAAAAAATTTTTCGTGTAGCGAACTTATCTTATGTTGAAATCCCGTATAAAAAAAATCAAGTGTATATCCCTGATTCTGTAATTCGGTACAGATTCTTAGAATTCTTGTTCTGTTACCTGAATGGGATGGAAAAAGTGGAACCGGACTTATGACAAGAACCTTTTCAGCCATTGATACGACCTGCTTTTTTCTTTTTTCATAGTTGCAAAATGTTTCCAAACGCGTCGGTCCTTTCGACCCATTTTCCACACGGCAAGAAACTGATCCTTGAAGCTTAATTCCGGAAGCATGCCCTTAATCTGGCGAATATACCATCTTAATGGCAGATCTTCGGGTTCTAACTTCTGAGCTATTTTTTTCTTTGATAGAATGTAATTGACAAATGTTCTGGATGCTTCCAGCTTTGGAATAGCGGATTCACGAGAGTTTTTTCCCGAAATATTTTTGTCACTGTATCTCCAGTAAACACGGGGCCCATTGATAGTTCTTATTTTCTGGAAAAAGGCAATCTGTGTGTTAAAAAGATCATCAGCTGCCCAGGCAAGGGGTAAATCCGGAATTCCTCCAGTCTGATCGTAAATTTCCCTCGAAAAAATGGTTTCTACTACATAACTCTCCTGAGAATAAGAGAGTTTCAGGTTTAAGAAATCTGCTGCATCAAACGTTTCGGGAAATACGTTTTCTTTTATGGTTTCCCCATTCGCTGAAATTTTTCTCGTATTAAAACGGTATGCAAAATGGTCTGGATATTTTTTCCGTGTTTCATAGAATGATTTTACACATTCCGGATCTGCAAGGTCATCATCTGAAAACAGCCAAATCCATGGTTCATTATTGGTCAACCTGATACAGCGGTTCCAGTGTTTCACAAGCGATATCCCGCCGACATTTTCTTCGAATTTATGAAAGTGGGTATTATCAGAGAGATTTACGCTATCTGTGATTATTCTAAGGTCATGTGGACTTGCATCATCAAAAATATAGAGAGAAAAGCGCCTGTCTGTTTGATTATGAAGGCTTTCAAGTGCTTCTTTTAAAAAGTCTGGTTTGTAGGCGGGTACAACAATCGCCAGGTCATAACTCATAGTTCAATTTTTCTTCTGAGCGAAAGTTATATGAGCCATTTACGATTTGCAAACTCTACTGAGATTATTAAAAATAAAATGAAAAGAAAACATCATGATGTTAAAGGCTTTGAATCTGAACCATTCTGGAAAAGCGTGATTTTCGATTCAATGAGAGTTCTTCATAAGTTCCCTGTTCGATAACCCGCCCTTTTTCAATCACATAGATTAAATCGGCATTTTTAATTGTAGAAAGTCTGTGAGCGATTATTACAACTGTCAAAGAACCTTTTAATGAATCGATACTTTTCTGGATATAACGTTCCGATTCAGTGTCAAGCGAACTTGTGGCTTCATCAAGAATGAGAAGATTCGGATTTTTATAAAGTTCTCTTCCAATAAAAACCCGTTGT
>SLGL01000101.1 GCA_007123785.1 Balneolaceae bacterium | reverse complement strand
GCAGTTTGGAACACTCTTTGGGCTGATTGCCCTTTGTGTGCTTTTTACGATCCTGTCTCCGCATTTTCTTTCCGCTTCAAACCTTTTAAATGTTGCACAACAGTCGGCCATTATAGCGGTAATATCGGTGGGAATGACATTCGTGATTATTACTGCAGGCATTGACCTTTCCGTTGGTTCCGTGCTGGCATTTTCGGGAGTGGTGATGGCCAGTGTTCTTCATACAGGGTTGCCTATTCCTGTTGGAATTCTTGTAGGGTTTGCAGTAGGGTTTTCCTGCGGCCTGGTAAACGGCCTGTTGGTTACATACGGCAACATTCCCCCTTTTATTGCAACTCTCGGTATGATGAGCATTGCCCGCGGAGCCGGTTTATGGTACACCGACGGCAGACCAATTTCGGGGTTTGACGACAGTTTCCGGTTTCTGGCCAACGGTGAAATATTTCACATTCCTGTGCCGGTCATCATTATGATAGTAGTGTATGCCATCGCCCATTTTGTGTTAACGCGAACCAAGATGGGACGCTACACGTATGCGATTGGTGGCAATGAAGAGGCAGCCAAATTGTCGGGTATCAATATCAAACTTTACCTGAACATCATTTACGGTATTGCAGGGCTGCTCAGTGCCCTCGGCGCAGTAATGCTTACCGCCCGGCTCAATTCGGCTCAGCCCATTGCCGGAATTATGTACGAGCTGGACGCTATTGCTGCCACCGTAATTGGCGGCACTAGTCTTTTCGGCGGCAAGGGAACGGTGGTTGGCACGCTTATCGGTGCGTTGATCATCGGGGTGCTGCGCAACGGCCTGAATCTTCTTGGAGTTTCTTCTTTTATACAGCAGATTGTGATCGGCTCGGTAATAATCGGGGCTATTCTGCTTGATACAAATCTAAAAAAATCTAAAGCATAAATTATGATACAATCAAAAAACATCTATCAAATTACAGCATTTGTGATCATTCTGGGTCTCATTTTGCCCATGTGGGGTTGCTACAGCGAAGAATTCCCCGGCAGGCCTACAGTAGCACTTGTGGTAAAAACTCTGAACAATCCATTTTTTAATGATATGCAGGAAGGAGCGGAAAATATGGCCCGAGAACTTGAAATCAACCTCATTGTTCAGGCCGCCGAACGTGAAGTGGATGTGGAGCAGCAGGTTCAGATCGTGGAAAACCTGATCCAGCGCAGAGTAGATGCCATTCTTCTAACACCCAGTGGCTCTCGCGAGGTTGTACCCGTCATTTCCAGGGCAAACCGTGTGGGGATCCCGATTATCAATCTTGATACACGAGTGGATCCGGATTTGCTGGCAAGAGACAATGCAGAGGTGGCCACATTTATCGGTTCGGATAATTACGAAGGTGGATATCTCGCCGGCCGGTATGTGGCAGAACAGCTGAACGGTTCTGGCAAAGTAGCCATTCTGGAGGGCATTCCCGGTCATGAAACGGCAGATTCACGCCAAAGTGGTTTCAGAGATGCCCTTTCTGAATTTGAGGGAATCGAGATTGTGACCTCGCAAACGGCCAACTGGGAACGAAGCCTGGGCTATAACGTATTCGAAAATATTCTGCAGTCTTATTCAGATGTGCAGGCAGTTTTTGCCGCCAATGACCTGATGGCTCTCGGAGCTGTAGAAGCAATCTCATCAAGCGGCAGAAGTTATGATGACATCATTGTAGTAGGGTTTGATGCACACAGTGAAGCGGTTGAAGCTGTCCGGAGGGGAACCATGAATGCAACAATTGCACAAAACCCATACGAGATAGGCCGGGCCGGTGTGGAATATGCATATAAATTACTAAACGGTGAAGAAATCCCCCAAGATATTACTATTGAGATTAAACTGATCACAAAAGAAACCATAGAAGACTAACGTACGGAGACTACATGAAAAGTAAATTGAAAACCGGTGTGGTAGGCCTCGGCCGCCTGGGCAGTTTATATGTTGAGTATTTGCAATATCAGATTCCTGATGCAGTTGTCGCAGCCATTGCAGATGCCGATATGGAGAAAACCGAAGAAATCGGTGAGAGGTTTGACATAAGGCACAGATTTGCTGATTACCGGGATATGCTTGAACTGGAAGAACTTGATGCCGTGGTCATTGTAAGTCCAACCAGTACTCACCGGGATATTGTGATTGACTCGGCCGCAAAAGGGAAAATGATTTTTTGTGAAAAACCGCTCTCACTCTCACTTGATGAAGCCGTACAGATGAAAGAGGCTGTCGCAAATGCGGGCCTGTTTTTTCACATGGGCTTTATGAGGCGGTTCGACCGCGGATATGCGGCGGCCATGGAGCGGATAAAGGCCGGTGAAATCGGCAAACCGATTGTTTTTAAAGCCACTTCCAGAGACCCATACAGGCCCAGTCTGGAGTATGCCGATCCGAAAATGAGCGGCGGCCTGCTTCTGGATATGGGAATTCACGATTTTGATCTCGCGCGATGGTTTATGGGTGATGTGGCCGAAGTATATACCGTGGGCAACGTCCTGGCATATCCGGAGATGAAAACGATCAACGACATAGATAATGCGGTGGTTTCCCTGGAATTCGAATCAGGAACCATCGGATCAGCCGATATGACCCGGAGCGGAATTTACGGTTACGACATCAAGACGGAAATTCTCGGAACCGAAGGCACCATACAGATCGGCTATCTTCGGGAAACACCCATTACCATACTCAAAAAGGAGGGCGTAACTCACGATACCGTTCCCTTTTTTATGGAACGGTTTGAACAGTCGTATGTAACACAGCTCAAAGATTTTATTGAGAAAGCACACACCCAGCAGCCGCCTTCCGTCACCATCGAAGATGGCGAGAGAGCACTGCTTGTGGGACATGCCGCAACCTGGTCTCTTCACCAGAAACTACCGGTAACCATCAACAACAAAGCGATGGAATATGCGCTGAAAACTGAAATCCTAAAAGAAAAAACAGCAGGCTGAACCGATGAAAAAAGATGTAATTTTTAAAAATACAGGCTCCAAAAAAGGCCGTAACTGGATCATCACACCCGAAAACTCAGAACTGGAGGCACTGGGTTATATCAGAACAATTCTTGATAATGAATTTTCGGAAGTGGAGTACCAAAATCCAAAATACGAAGCCGGGCTGATCTGTATGAAAGGAGAAGGAACCGTTGAATTGAACGGTGAAAGTTATTCGATGAAACCTTACGACACCTTGTTTCTCCCCCCCGGGCAGAGTGGCACCATTCGCACCAAAAGCTCGCTCGATATTGTGGAATGCACCGCTCCTTGCGACAAAGAAGGCGATCCGGTTTTCGTGCCATTTAAAGAGCTGAATGAAGACCCGGAACTCACGCAGGATCTGGGCTTCGATGGCTGCCACCGTAAAATTCACAGATTAATTGATGAAAACGTGCCCGCCAGCCGGCTGCTCGGCGGACTCATCTTCAGTAAAGATGGCAACTGGACAAGCTGGGCACCGCATGAACATGCGGCCACCAAAGAGGAAATTTATCTCTACTTCGAGATGCCGCCGCCATCTTTCGGAATTCAGCTTGTGTATGATGACCTCGAAGATCCAGAATATCTTGGTCCAGTCTATGAAAATGATG
>SLGL01000317.1 GCA_007123785.1 Balneolaceae bacterium | reverse complement strand
TTTGATTGAATTATAATCCGGCCGGGGGTTCCGGATATAAAAAAAGCCCGTCTCGGCGAGACGGGCTTTCATTTTTTTAAAAAGCTTTTTTTGCTTATTCGTATGTAAGGCTTCGAACGTTTACAGCACTCAGGCCTTTCGGTGTTTCTTCAACTTCATATTCAACTTCTTCATTCTCTTCCAGGCCCTGGTTACGGCCTAAATTCTCCACATTATTTCTGTGTACAAAAATGTCTTTGCTTCCGTCAGCTGGCTTGATGAATCCAAATCCTTTTTCGGTGTCAAACCACTTTACGTTTCCTTGTTGTGTCATTGTATTACTAAGTATTGGTATTGTTAATGCACCCGAGAAAAGTTTCAAAGAGTAGAATTGGGTTAACGCATCATTCCTGAGAAGGGCTTTGCCAAGGGTGTTGTTATAATGAAAGCTTTAAGTTACTGGTTCTGATTATCAATAGCTATTTCTGACATAAATTTATTGATATAATTCTTTAAAAAAACGGTTTGGAGGGAGATTTTAGCAAATTTCACCCGATTCCGGGTCAATATAACAGCCGTCACCACTCAAAGAACGCTGCCAGGAGAGCTCTTTTTCAAGTTTGAGGAGCCAGTTTTCAATTTCGGATTCTTTGATTTTGTGTTGTCCGTCGCGAATATAAAAATCCCTTTCTGATTCTTCCGGCAGCTCTTTTATCCGGTAGGCCAGTACCAGTTCATCCAGTTTATGGATGATTTCATCGGCCACAGGCTGATCTTTTTTCCGATAGAGAGTAATCATCGATTCATATATCTGAAAAGTGAAATTTTACCTTTAAAGGTTTGATGCAATTCAATCAAAAGAAACTCTATTTTTTCTGTTAATTCCATCTTTTTTTTGGTATGATATGCGAAACTAAAACTACAATTTTTATGCTGAAAGAAACACACCCGCTCTACGGTGCTTCCCGTCTTTTGGAATATTACAAAATGATGACGGAGAAAGCGATAACCCGGATAACCGGAGAGCAGCTTCGTACACCTCAGCAGCCGGGGTTGAATTCGGTTGCTGTTTTGATGCAGCATCTTGCCGGAAATTTTCTTTCGAGGTGGACTAACTTTCGAACCGAAGATGGCGAAAAACCCTGGCGCAACCGTGACAGTGAGTTCGAAGATGATTTTGAATCTGTAAAAGAATTGATTGACTACTGGGAAAAAGGATGGAACTGTTTGTTTGATGCGATTCAAACCATCCGTGAGGATGAGATATCTGATATCATCTATATCCGTAATGAAGGCCATACAATTCTGGAAGCGATTGAACGCCAGCTCGCGCATGTTGCCTATCATTCCGGCCAGATTGTGTACATTTGTAAAGTGTTTGCGGGTGACGAATGGAAAAGTCTCACCATCCCGAAGGGAAAAACCGAAGAGTATAACCTGAAAAAATTTTCAGAAAAGAAGTCACGGGGAATCTACCGCGACCGAACCTGATGGGACAGAATGAAAAAGGAAAAAAATCTGGTTTCAAGCTGCAATAAAATTTACGAAATTAGCCCACTGCCGGAACCTGTTTCTTTAGCGTATGACCCCGTATAAAAAACCTGCTTACTGACAAATTCTGTCAGTCAATATATAAGATCATCATACTTTTTTTGATATACATCTTGCAATCATTTTAAATGAAATAAAAATCGAATAGACAATATGGAGAAGAAACCAGCAGTAGCAGCGGATAATATTGGCAGAGTTTTATTTCTGTCACTGGCAGCAGCTTTAGGAGGCTTTCTGTTTGGATTTGACAGCGGTGTAATTAACGGCACAGTCGGTGCGCTTCAGAATGCGTTTGACTCAGATGCGGTGGGTACCGGATTTAATGTGGCATCGATGCTTCTTGGCTGCGCGGTGGGTGCATTCTTTGCCGGAAACCTGGCTGATAAGTTTGGCCGAAAACCGATTATGATTATCACAGCAGTCGCATTCATTTTCAGTGCGTGGGGTTCAGGGATTGCAGGCAGTTCTGGTCAGTTTGTGGCCGCTCGAATTCTGGGTGGATTGGCCGTGGGTGCAGCCAGTATTCTGGCGCCTGCCTACATTAGTGAGATTGCACCGGCACGTATCCGGGGAAGCCTGGCTACACTTCAGCAGCTTATGATTGTGATTGGACTTTTTATGGCATTTCTCAGCAACTACTGGCTGGCCGGTCTCGCTGGCGGAGCTTCGGAGGCTCACTGGCTCGGTTATGAAGCATGGCAGTGGATGTTTTGGATGGAAATTTTCCCAGCTTCTGTCTTTTTATGCTGCCTCTTTTTTATTCCCGAATCGCCGAGATACCTCGTAGCCGCCGGGAAAGAGGATGAAGCCAGGGAAGTTCTCACCAGTTTATCGGATGCAATAGATGCCGAAGAGAAGGTGGCTGATATTAAATCTACACTCCGAAAAGACAGTAAACCCGGACTGCGTGATGTGATCAATAAATACACAGGTAACATTCATCCGATTGTTTGGGCAGGTGTGGGCCTGGCAGCACTTCAGCAGTTTACGGGAATTAACGTAGTATTTTATTACGGGGCCACACTCTGGCAGGCTGCCGGATTTACGGAGGCAGACGCGCTGCTTCAGAATGTAATCAGCGGCTCGGTGAATGTGCTCTTTACTTTCGTGGCCATTGCACTGGTAGATAAGGTTGGCCGTAAACCGCTGTTGATGGTCGGCGCTTTGGGGCAGGCTGTGATGCTGGGAATTCTTGCACTCATATTCGGAACTGCAGCTGTTGCAGAAGGCGGTGATCTGATACTGGAAGGCAATGCAGGTTTGTATGCCCTGCTTTCGGCCAATGCTTACATCGCATTCTTTGCTTTCTCCTGGGGACCCGTCATGTGGGTCATGCTTGGTGAAATGTTTCCAAATCAGTTTCGCGGTGCGGCACTTGCCATTTGCGGATTGGTTCAGTGGGGAGCGAATTTTATGATTACCATGACCTTTCCAATTCTGCTTGGGAGCATTGGGCTTGGATTTTCCTATGGTATCTACGCCTCATTCGGAGTTATCGCCTACTTTTTTGTGAGGAAGTTTGTGAAGGAAACCAAAGGCCGTACTCTCGAAGATATGTCGCGGGATGTGGAACAGTAATTGGCGGTGTTTGTGAAAACCCCGATCCGAATCGGAGGCTTGAAGGACAACCTGATGCATGGAACGGTAATTACAGATCTGAGATCTCAGATTCAAGATTTCAGATTGCAGATCTACCATTAAGGCGCAGTTATGAATTTTGAGGGGATTTTGAGTGCATTGTTTTAAGTTGTGAGTTGTCAAACTGTCAACTGAATTTCGGGTTCCCGGTATCAAGAATCGGGGCAGGCCAACGTTCCGTGCGGAAGAAACCGTCTCTAAAGGGATCCCATTTGGACAGTAAAAGCGAAGGAATGTGGAGAATATTTGACAGACTGAACCACCGACATGGTGTCAGAAAGCTCCCTTTTCAGTAAGAGTTATTCAAATAAATCATCCACGAAATTCGGGGATTGATGGTGAAAATCGAGGCCTCCCAGGCCGGAACTGGTATAGCCTATATGCTGCACCAAAGAATAATTAAGGGCGAGTAAAGGTACATCATACTCTTTGGAGTAAGTCCTTACCGCAAAGTCGTGAGGCTCGTCTTCCAGAACCAGGCCATCCAGCAGCCATCGGGCAAGGTCTTTTTTCGTGAATTCATCATACATCATAGCCTGAAGGCCAAAAAAGGATCGGAATGGATAGTTTACCAGTTCAAAACGGCCTTTGGGTTTCCAGTTTCTGTACGCATAAAGCGCAATGATGTACCGCTCTGTCTGAATGAGGCTTTTGACCTTCTTAAGATGTTCCGGGAAATTTTTTGAGACAATAACGTCATCTTCAAAAATAATTCCGTCGGTACTGTAGAGAAGCGTCATCGCATAGTTAAGCTTGGTGTCGTGCTGTATTGTTTTAAACGGCTGAGGTGTCACAAGCTTGATGCGGCTGTCTGTTGCGGGTTGATGAACATCTTCCTTTTGCCAAATGATTTCTACGGAACAGCCATCAGGAATGGTGCGGAGGGTGTCCTCCAGATAAGAGGGTTCGCGGTCGCAGGTATAAATCGTAATCGTCATGGAAATAACAAGTTGAATCCAGGTTTATTTTCTCGTGTCATAGGCGTCCCATTGGGGTAAATTTACGCAGATGAACATTGAGTAATAGAATCTTTCGGCAGTACATTACAAGCGAAATTTCTCATCATGGAAAATGAGAGAAATCTTTAAAGCGGAAGCAAGCCTGGAAAGGTATAGATTACATTGTTAAAATATCTTCAAAATCATCCACAAAATTTTTGAAAAGGTCCTCACCGGTAGAATCAGAGTCACGGTCCGGTATGTTTTGAACCAGCGAGTAATTCAGAGTATAAAGCGGTATGTCAAATTCATTACAATAAGATTTGATGGCGTCTTTGTGGCCCTTTTCAGGTAGTGTCATTCCCTGAAGGATCCAAACTGCCAGATCCGTTTTGGTTTGCGGATCATATAGCATCGCTTTTGTTTCAGACAATTGATAAACCGGGAGATCGATCAGTTCGATGTTGCCGGAATTTTTAAAATAAAGATCTGATCCGAGTGAGATGATATATCGTTTCGTGGAGAGAGCCTTTTTTACCTCATCCAGATAGTCAGAAAAACTGGCTGAAAGAAGTAAAGGGTTTTCAACAATCAGCCCGTCTGAAGAATAGAGCATTGCCATAGCATAATTAAACCGTGTGTTGCTTTCTGAATCCGGGTAGGGCAGGGGTGTAGATAGCTTCACGCGCTCATCGGATTCAATTTCATGAATATCCTTCTTCTGACATATTATTTCACAGGGAAAATCATCAGGGAAGCTTACTATGGTTTTTTCCCATCCCTCGGCAGCGGGCTGATGCAATACAAGAGTGATGGTCATATAAATTAGTTGAAAATTGTTGGTTAACAGTAAAGTCAGTTGAACTGAGATGAAAAATCATCAGTTATGGGCCGGTTTGAGATGGTTCCGGAAAATCAGTTTCTGCTGAATATATTGGTTTTAGACTTTACCTGAAAAACTTTACCGTGTAACCTGCATATGAATTTAAATGTTAAATGTTTGTCATTGGTATAAAGGCCACACATATATTCCTTATTATTTTTGCACCTTTCTCAACATCCCCCTATTATTTGAAAAATTTTAATCTGAATCGTTTTTAAAAACTTATGTCAAAAGAAAAAATTAATATTATTGTTGTAGGCTGTGGAAACATGGGAACATCTCATGCCCGTGCCTATCATAAACTGGAAGATTTTAACATTGTTGGTCTCGTTGACAGGAATAACGACAATCTGGATCGTTTAACGAAAGAAATGGGAGACTATGCGACGTTTAACGATTTTGACGAAGCACTTGCCAAAACCAACCCGGATGCGGTCTGCATTGCCACATATCCTAAAACTCATGCTGAACTAACCATAAAGTCACTTGAAAAAGGTGCTCATGTATTTGTTGAAAAACCAATTGCTGAAACCATTAAAGATGCTGAAGCAATTGTATCAGCAGCTGAAAAAGCCGGTAAAAAGGTGGTAGTAGGTTACATTCTCAGACATCATCCCGGATGGAAGAAGTTTATTGATGTGGCAGGGCAGTTAGGGAAGCCGCTTGTGATGAGGATGAACCTTAATCAGCAGAGTTCAGAAAAAGAGTGGAAAGTGCATAAAAGCATTATGGAAGCTATGTCGCCGATTGTAGATTGTGGTGTTCACTATGTAGATGTGATGTGCCAAATGACAAAAGCGAAGCCAATTAGTGTATCTGCTATCGGTGCGAGACTTTCCGATGAAATTGATCCCGATCAGTATAACTACGGACAGCTTCAGGTTCGGTTTGATGATGGTTCGGTGGGCTGGTATGAATCGGGATGGGGGCCTATGATCAGTGAGCAGGCCTTTTTTATTAAAGATGTGATGGGGCCAAAAGGAAGCGTAAGTATCAGCAAGAACACCTTCGATCTGCCGCGTGGTTCCTCTGCCGATATCGGTGAGCACACCTCCGTTCGGAAACTTCATCTGCACCATTCTGACAGGGATAAAAACGGAAAGCTTACGAAAGATGATGAAATGATCGAAACAGCAGATGAGCCGGGCCATGATGAACTCTGCTATCTTGAACAGGAGTTTTTCCTGAAGTCTATAAAGGAAGACCTTGACTTGAGTGATCATCTGAGCGAAGTGGTTCACACCCTGAAAATTGTACTCGCAAGCGATGAATCAGTGAAAACCGGTAAAACGGTCGAGCTGGATTAAACATACTGATTTTGAAATCCCTCCAATCGGTATACAGCCGCCGGAGGGATTTTTTTATAAAAAAATTTTCAGCCTTTCTTTGAATTGTTTTTATTGATGATGTAAGAAATTTAAAAAATGTGTTCCCCTGGAAATGCTGTGGGTGGTTAACCACCGTCCTGGAAAAATTCCATTTGCAGTCAGCCTTCAGTTTTCAGTTGTCAGCAAAGACAGACAATCCGAAGTCGGTTTTTGGGGATAAAAATTCTGGTTTGATGGTTAAAGAGGAAGGAGGTTTTCTTGTGAAACCAGGCTGAAAGCCGATAGCTTTTCTGATAACCATTTCAAAACTTCATGCCCTGTTATCCACAAAGTTTCCTGCAGAACCAAAAAATCTTTCACATCAACATGAAAACAACAGTTTATGGATGGTTGCTTTTTATTCTTTTCTTTATCTTTTTTCAGCTGAAAACAGCCCATGCCCAGGATGATGTGGCGGGGTCCGGTGATCATCCGATGATTGAACGGGTATCCGGATCGTATATCTACACGTTCGACAGCTCTGAATACGAACGGATTGAATTTCCAACCGGTCCGGCAGACAGTGATGGATTTGAATCTGCTCTGATGGCTGAAGGAGAACACCTGCAATTCAGCTATCGTTTTGAAGAGGAAGATGTAAGCACCATGCGGGTGAAAAGCAGCTACCGGCAGGCTCTTGAGCAGGCCGGATTCGAAATCTTATTTGCCGGAAGTGAGGATGAACTTGGGTACCGGAATGGCTACGGATTTTTTAATACCGGTGAGTTTTCCCGTTCAGACCGTCGCTGCTGTACGCCCAACACAAGAAGCCATGATATACGATATCTGGCCGCCCGATCTCAGGATGGATCTGTAACGATGAATATGCTGTCTTTCCGGGCACAACTCGGGATGGGAACGGTTGCACTTGTGGAAACCATCACGAAAGATGTAATGGAAACCGCGATGGGGCATCAGCCTCTTTCGGCAGATGAGATGGGAAGCGGGCTGGAACAGCACGGACGTGTAGCCGTTCAGAATATTCTGTTTGATATTGACAGTGATGACATTCTGCCCGAATCAGCCGAAGCGCTTGAAACCATTGCCGGGCTGATGGAAGACCAGCCCGGGCTGAACCTGCTGGTGGTGGGACACACCGACAATACCGGTAATTTTGATTATAACTTATCCCTCTCGATGCAGCGCGCTTCTTCGGTCGTGGCCTATCTGACGGAGGAGTTCGGGATTGCCGAAGACCGGCTGCAATCGGCCGGAGCCGGGATGATGGCCCCCATCACAACAAACCGGACCGAAGAAGGTCGGGCCCTGAACCGGCGTGTGGAGCTGGTTGAAATCTCTCATTAATTAAAACAAAAAACTATCTGAAAATGTCTGATATCAACCGTATTTCACCACTTCTGATTCTTCTTTTTTTTCTTGTGTACGGAATATCCGCCTGTTCCGATGCCCCTTCCGAAGATGAAATCTCTTTGTCCGAACCCATTCTTCTGAGCGACAACGGCGGCTGGTGCTGGTTTCAGGGGCCGCGTATCGTTACAGATGGTGAATATGTACTGATTGGCTCCGTAGCTATCGGGGATGAAGGGGACGAACGCCGGGGCAATGTGGACGCGATCGTTTATCATCCCGAAAGCGGCGAAATGTTTACATCAACCCTTTCGGAAAACCTTCAGGCCAATGACCACGCCACACCCGGATTTTTACTCCGCCCCGACGGTCGCTGGCTGGCCGTCTATACCCGCCACGGAAACGACAATTTTCTGCTCTACCGCATCAGTGAGCCGGGTGATCCCTCGCAATGGAGCGAGGAACAGCAGTACATTCCCAGCGAAGAAACACGCATCACCTACACTAATCTTTACATGATGGAAGAAGAGGATGGCCGGATTTATAACTTCTTCAGGGGGTTGGATAACTCCTGGAAACCTTCGTTTGTCTATTCCGATGACCTGGGCGAAAGCTGGCAGACCGGCAATATTTTTATTGAAGTGCCCACCGAAGAGCGCCATCGCCCATACGTGATCTACACCGACAACGGACACGATACCATTCACATGTCCTACACCGAGGGGCACCCCCGTAATTACAACAACAGTATTTACCACATCTATTACCGGGATGGAATGCTGCACCAGAGCGATGGTGCTGAAATTACATCACTCGAAGAAGGCCTTGAAATGCCGGAAGAGGGAACGCTGGTATATGAGGGTTCGGCAGACAGTGTACACTGGACGACAGATTTGGTTCTGGATGATGACGAATTTCCGCGTATGGTCTTTTCCACCAAGCGGAATGATACGGAATTGGGACAGGTGGAAGACGGGAATGACCAGCGCTACCACTACGCACGCTGGGACGGAGGGCAGTGGCATGTTCATGAAATTGCATACGCAGGGACAAGCCTTTATCCCGGCGAGTATGAGTACACCGGCCTGGCCGCCATCGATCCACGGAATCCCGATGTAGTCTATATTTCGGCCGATGCTGATCCGGTAACGAATGAACCCCTTATCAGTGAGGCAACAGGCAACCGCCAATACGAACTGTTCCGAGGAGAAACCACGGACGGCGGCGAAACGTGGCAATGGAATGCCATCACTGAAAACTCCTCGGCAGATAACCTGAGGCCCGTTGCCGTGCAGCTTTCCGATAACCAGACCTTTCTCGCCTGGCTTCACGGCGAATACCGCACCTACACCGATTACACCCAGGAGGTGCTGGGGCTGGTGGTTAGTCATAAATAATGCCTATACGGTTTGGACAGTTTGTATGATTGATAACTGAAAATCCGTTTATTAAATGACAGGCTTTTAAAACATGAACTATTTTGATTATTATTTAATGAATGGCTGAGGAATTGAATAAACTCAATGGATTATAAAAAGATCATAACATTAGAACCGGGAAAACGTAGCGGAAAACCGTGTGTAAGAGGATTACGTATTACCGTTGCGGATGTATTGGGTTATCTTGCCGCTGGTATGACAATTGAAGAAATTCTGGATGATTTTCCCGATTTAACAAGGGAAGATATCCTGGCCTGCCTGGCATATGCTGCGGATTCGGAAAAGCGGACTGTGATTTCAGCATAGTAAACCCACAAATAGAAATTGATTCTGATGCAATTAAATTAGTATTGATTTGCGTAAAACTGCTTTTTTATTCTTTTTAATCGAACCTTCGAGGATGAATATATCAGTCCATATTGACCCACCCATTTCATTGTAAGCTGACCCACCTGTTTCACTGCAAGCTGACCCATCCCTGAAGGTGTTGTACATTGGCTTCCTTTGTCCCTACATAACTAACAAAGGAAGATGGCAGCTAAAACAATTCGTATGGATCAGATTCGGAATCTACTACAACAAAAAAGTAAAGGTATCTCCATTCGCACGATTGCTCTGAATACAGGGCTCTCGCGCAACACGGTTCGCCACTACCTGCGGCGGTAGATCAGCATGGCTACAGCCCCCAGCAGGCATTGAGTCTGGATGATGAGCAGTTGTCCAGGCTTTACGCTGCCACCGAACCTGCCTCGGCAGGTGAGCCCCGGCAACAGGATTTGCTGGGGTGGATTACCACGCATGGCAATGACCTCAGGAGAAAACACGTAACAGTTTTTTAAAAAGTTAAAAAAAATAATTTTTTTTAGGGGGGTAGTGAAGTTTTTCTGCGTCATATAGGTAAATAGTGTGATAAGAAGGCATTGTTTCGGTTCCGGCCTTTAAATCAGCATCCGATTTCTAAAAAAGATAATCAGTTTAATTATATGAAGCATTTGCCCGACCATGTTTGGGAACTTCTGGCCAGGTATTTTAACGATTCCATGACCAGAAAAGATGAAGAACTGCTGAAACAATGGCTTAAATCTAATGAAAAAAACCGCCAAACACTGCATTTCCTGAAGGAAGTACGGAATTCCGGAAAGGATAAAGAGGATAAACTTGTTTTAAATAAACTGGACCTTGACAAAGATTGGGCTTTAGTATCATCACATATCCGCAGTGAACGGGCTAAAGAACGGCAGGAAAAAATTCATAAACTTCACCAAAAAAGAAGAGGACAGCAGCGATTCTTCACACTGCTAAAAGTTGCGGCTCTATTATTGGTCGGATTAGCCTCAGCCTATCTGACCGTAGAATATATATATGCTCCGGCAATAGAAGCGCAAAAACAGGAGATGGCTGTTCTTGAAGACGTATCTACAAATCGGGGAGAACGGGCCAGTATCACATTGGGCGACGGAACAAAGGCCTCCCTTAATGTAGACAGCAAGTTGTACTTTCCTCGTCAGTTTGGAGACGACCAAAGGAAGGTGATTCTTGAGGGGGAAGCTTTTTTTGATGTAGCCGAAGATTCGGTTCGTCCATTTATAATTGAGAGCTATGGCTCAGTTATAGAAGTTTTGGGTACGTCTTTCGGAGTTCGATCCTATGAAAATGACAGGGAAGTTCAGGTTGTGGTGAGGAGCGGTGCTGTTGAATTAAGAAAGATGGAAATTGGAACGGGTGAGCAGGAACTATCAAAAGCCGTTTCAGAAAGCAGGGTAACCTTACAAGCCGGATATATAGGGCTATTTAAAAAAGATGATTTAACTGTTACGTCCGGCATAACCGGTGATCTTGATCAGTTTTTGGGATGGATGGATAACCGATTGATTTTTCATGATGCTTCACTCGAAGAGATTTTTCTGACCTTGGAGCGATGGTTTGATGTGAAAATCGAAACAGAATTAACAAGCCATGAGCTAAGCGATAGCAGTATTACCCTCAGTATCAGGAAAGGTCATGTAATTGACGTGTTGGAGTTGCTTGGTCAATCTGTAGGCCTCCGATATGAAATTGAGAATGACCGGATTGTCATCAGATAGGTTACAATAATGGGCATATAACAAACAAACTCTTCCTGAAAAAATAGCACTGTCCAAAAAGAGATTCTTTTTTGGACGGGTCACTTCAGGAAAAAAGAAATGCAGATGATTTCATTTTGCATAAAACCAGTAATATTAATGAAAACATAGGTGTCACTATGAAGCAGTTAGTTACAAAAAGTATCAGGCATGCCGGAGTTTTGTGCATGATTTTGTTACTTACAACTTCAATTTATGGGCAAAACGAAGATGTCAACCAAATTGTGCACGTGTTTTACCCTGTTGTAGAGTATGGTTCTCAAATTCCGGAATTGGAAGAAGAGATGGACTATGAGATTTTAAATAAAACGATTGGGGAAGCGCTTTTATTTATCTCAACTAAAGCAAATCTTGAGATCGTATATGACTCAAAAATGCTTCCTAAACTGAATGAAAAAGTTACACTTATCGAAGAAAAAATGAGTGTGGCTGATGCTTTGATAAGTGTATTGAATAATACTAACTATGAAGCCGTAATGACAAGAAAGGGTGAAATTCTTATTCAAAAAGCATCAGATGATGAGCTTTTATTACAGGAAACAGTGAGTGGTCGTGTTACTGATGCCCAATCGGGAGATCCGCTTCCGGGTGTTACTGTTCTCATAATGGGTACTGACACAGGAACCGCTACTGATATTGATGGTTTTTTCGAACTGACAGTACCAACATTGGAAGAAACACTGGTGTTTTCATATGTAGGATATGTAAGGCAAGAAGTGCAAATAGATGGAAGGGAAGATTTTGATATAGTGCTTGAACAGGAAATTGCCGGTATGGATGAATTGGTTGTTGTGGGTTACGGAACTCAGGAACGAATTAATCTTACAGGTTCAGTTGGTACAACCAGTGCTGAAAGACTTGAAGGCCGGTCTATTGCCAATGTGGGCGAAGGTCTTCAGGGAGTTATCCCCAATCTGAATGTCCATGTACCGAGTGGAGACCCGGCACAAGGCCCAAGCTTTAATATTAGAGGGTTTGAGTCTATTACTGGCGGTTCTCCTCTTATACTTGTTGATGGAATTCCTATGGATATCAACAGAATAAATCCTAATGATATTGAGAGTGTCAGTGTACTGAAAGATGCAGCTGCATCGGCTGTATATGGTGCAAGTGCAGCTTTTGGAGTCTTACTTGTAGAAACGAAAAGTGGCCAGAGAGGAGATCGGTTTAGTGTAACATTAAATTCACAGATTTCTGCAGCTAAACCAATATTTAACATGGACCCAGTGACAGATCCCCATGAGTTTGTATTAGCCAGAAATATTGCAACAGAAAGAACTCGTGGAACTCCTCAGTTCGATGATTCATGGGTGGAAGGAACAAGACGGTATTCTGAGAATCCCACCCATGAAAATGCATGGGATGTAGTTGACGGAGAACTTCGTTTTTATGGATTCAATAATTACCAAAATGAGATCATGACCGATTATGCTCCTACTATGCA
Organism: Balneolaceae bacterium; assembly: GCA_007123785.1. Lineage (GTDB taxonomy): Bacteria > Bacteroidota > Rhodothermia > Balneolales > Balneolaceae > Rhodohalobacter. The sequence continues at coordinate 374 of SLGL01000317.1, read as the reverse complement.
ACATGATTTGAGCCTTTCAGGTGGGTCTGAAAATTCATCGTACTATGCTTCATTTGGCTATATGAGTAAAGATGGATATCTGGCTACAAATAATGAGAATTTCAAAAGGTATAATGTTCATCTCGAAGGTGACTTTCAAATCCTTGACTGGCTGGCTTTAGATCCCAAAATTCGATTCAATGTAGAAGATAGCGACAAGCCTCATTTTTACAATTGGGATGTGAATATCAATTCGCTTGCAAGGGTGAGTCCTATAATGCCTATTCAGTTCCCTGACCTGGATCATTATTTAGAGCCAGGTGACCGTGACCAGTATGAGCAATTTATTGGTATGTATTTTGGGGGAACCAATTTTTGGCCTTACTTATTAGATG
>SLGL01000267.1 GCA_007123785.1 Balneolaceae bacterium | reverse complement strand
TTTCCTCAGGCCCAGCCTGGTGATTTTGGTTGATCGTCTTTCCGCTCCCGAAGCTGAAACCTTCGAATTCAGATTGCATTCAATGGCACCATTTTCGATTCAAAATCAAACCGATATTTTTATGGAAAAGGGAGCGGCGGCAAGCAGCGTCTCATTTCACACTCCGGAAGGTTTAAATATCAGTCAAACCGATGAATTTGACACCCCTGTTGAAGAGGGCGTGGACCTGATACAATATCATCTGACGGCCGCAACACCTCAGCCGGCAGAGGAGATGCTTTTCATAACCTCCCTGAGGCCGCAAAAGAGCTCAGATGCCCGGCTTTCTGATGTGACCTCAGAGAAAGTTTCAGGAGGATATCTCCTGAAAGCAGACCTGCCTGACGGGGCGGCCATTGTTCTTGTTCGGGATGAGGAAGCTTCGGAAGTTGCTGGTGGTGGTTTTACCACCAGCGATAAAATCGCTGTTATTAAATTAAATTCGAACGGTGATGTCATCGAAAAGTACGCTCCCAACGGGTACGTCCAAAGAGAATAATTCTCCACAGGAATTCCTGCACCAAAAATAACCTGTAGATGACTTAGTGGATAGATGAATGAAATACTCAAACAAGCAACATAGAATTTTCGTGTGGATAATGCTTTTATCTGCAACTCTTCTCATTGCAGCTTGTACGGATACAAAGCAGACGGCAGACAGAACAGATGAAGAAAATTCACCATCTAAAATTCTCCGATGTGCTGATGTCCCTGTTGATTCTGATAATCGCACACATAAAGATCTGCCATCCGGGCCCGGGCTTTCCGCTCAGTTCCCGGGAGATTATGGAATTGAAAACCATCCGGATGTTGTCTTTTTCGAAAACTTTGAGTCTGGATCAATCGACGATATTGCCGCCCGGTGGAGTGAGGCCAGGAACCCTGAGGGGAAAGTTATATCATTCAGTGACGACGTACCTCCCGGATCTGCAGGCCGCCGTTCCCTCGTTATGACTGCAACACGCAGTGAAAATGAAGGCGGACATCTTTACAAGGCATTCGAAGACGGATGGGATAAAATACATCTTCGTTTTTATACAAAATTTGCCGAAGATCATGGAGGCCACCACCATTTTGTAGCTCTTCGCGGATTTAACACTCCCTTACCCTATCCCATTGGCGGAGCCGGACAACTTGCCGGGGATTACTTCAGCGTATTCATCGAACCCACCGGCAGTGAGATTAACACCACTCCTGCAATCCATCATCCGCCTCCGGGAGTATGGCAATTTTATAACTACTGGCCCGAAATGCGTTCCTGGCAATCACCGGAGGGAGTGCCAGATGGCAGGCCCAATCCCTATTACGGCAATTCCTTTCAGCCCGAAGAGGCAGCTGTACTTTCAAGAGGAGAATGGACTTCAGTAGAGATTATGGTGAAACTGAACAGTTCCCCTGAAATGTGTGACGGAGAACTGGCTTTATGGATTGATGGTTATCCGGCAGCTTATTTCGCACCCGGAACACCTGGCGGTTACTGGTTACAAGAACATTTCCGAAACGATCCCGGTCATCCCAAAGCCAAGCCTTTTGAAGGTTTTCGATGGCGAAATGATATGGATGTCAAAATCAACGTACTCTGGCTGCTCCACTTTGTTTCAGACGGGTCATTCAACAACACAGAGGAGTTTGCAAAAAACAACCCTGATTATCCGGTGAATACAGAAAAAGCCATAGTTTGGTTTGATCATGTAATCATGGCTACCGAATATATCGGAACAATGGAAGAAAATTGAATAAACCTGAATGATTCGCCAGGCCCCTCTTTTATACCGCGAAACGAATATTTTTTATGGGCAAGACCCTGCTACGCTACCCACTATCTCAACTACCGTAAAATGGCAATGTAGTGGCTACAAAAATAATATGAAAAGTTACTCCAATATTTTAGATTAAGATACTAGATCTGAATTTCTTCAATAGATCATGAACCCATTCTGAAATTGATTTTGATACAAACCGGATACGAAAATCGTCAATCAATTCTTCTACCAAAAAATCCTCAAAAAGTCCATGCCGGCCTATGAACTGGCACACCTGCCGGGCTTTAAGAACTGTACGTCAAAGCCAATGGCCGAGCATCCAATATACTATAGGATGAACGATCCATTTTGAAATCGAGTTCTTATTTGGACATTTACAAAAATTTACGTGATAATTTACACTAACTAATTCAAAATAGATGAAAAAATTTTTTAGTAAGTCCGACTACTTCATCTTGTCCGCTGCAATCATCTCCATGCTTGTATCTATCGTGATGTGGTTTTCGGGATTCCGTGAAGAAGGGCTCTTTATCGGAATTTGGGTTCCTTCCATATTAGCCTTTGGAGTCTATTTCAAAATCAGCTTCGTTTACGCAAGGAGATCATAATGGAAACCGGGATTTTTTCATTTGGGGTTTTTGTCACAATATTGCTGATCTGCGGGTTTCTATATACGATGATTGAATTCAGGAAAATGAGTGATAATCCTGAAAAATACAGAGATTCAGATACCATTAATAACAAGAAATAACGGCCACCTTTTTTGTGGAGGTTCGACAAATGTTACAAAGCCACGAACTGCAAGTTCGTCCTTTTGAGCCGCATAGATAGAGTGATAAAATCAATATAAGAGAACGTTTTTTTCAATAATATGCTTTTCAAGCTGAAAAGTTTGCAGTAACGCTTTCTTATCTCATCATTTTTTAAATGAAAAAACCCTTCTTATTTGAGGCCTGCAAATAGTTACGATTATATTATTGCGGGGGCTGGCGCTGCGGGTCTCAGTCTTCTTTGGCATATCCTTGAACATGAGGAGCTGAAGGAAAAAAATATCTTGCTGACAGACCGTTCCTTTCAGTGGGAAAGAGAGAAAACTTGGTGCTTCTGGAATAAAACGTTAATTCCGGAAAAAAAGTGGATTCAGAAATCCTGGCAAAGCATTGAAGTGAGAGACGGAACACAGGCATTCGTTAACAATGAGGACCATCATTATCACTGCATATCGAGCCGGAGCTTCCGGAAGAATATTCTTGAACGGGCACACAAAGCTGAAACTGTAACTATTCTTAAAACCGATATTGAGGGGTTCGAAGACCTTGGGAATAAAGCAAAGATCCTAACTGATAAAGGTGATTATACCGCTTCACATATTTTCCAGAGCATTCATGTAAAACCAGTTAGTTCACATAATGACTCTCAGGTTCTGCAGCACTTCAGGGGATTTTTTATTGAAAGCCGAAAAACAGTATTTAACCCCGAAATGATTACACTTATGGATTTTGATGCCGATTCAGGCACCGGTCTATGTACGGCTTTCTTTTATGTACTCCCATACTCGAAAAACCGGGCACTTTGCGAGTACACACTTTTTTCAGATGAATTATTACTGGCAGAAACTTATGACGGTGCACTACATCGTTACTTGAATTCACGTTACGGGCTTTCTGAAAAAGATTACAAAGTGGACGAAATCGAACAAGGGGTGATCCCAATGGATGATACACCGCTTGTCGGAAAGCTGAATAATCGCACGCTAAACATAGGAGCTGTTGGCGGTGCAACAAAACCAACCACAGGCTACACTTTTACACGCATACAGCAGCATTCCAGGCATATTGTGCAGGCAATGGCAGAAAACCGGCTGCCTGAACCTTTTCCCCGAAGCAAATACCGTTTTCGGTTATATGATCATTTACTTATACAAATATTAAAAAATGATCCTTTGGCCGGGCCGGGAATCTTTAAACAGCTTTTCAAGAAAAATAAAATTAAAGACGTACTGCTGTTTCTTGATGAAGAATCTTCTATGGCAGATGAGGCTAAAATTTTTGCTTCTCTACCATGGTCACCCTTCTTGAAGGCACTTGGTAAATCCGGCTTTGGATGGAGGGTACCGTGAAACATCATCTTCGATCGCTCAATATAGTGGCTCTGGTTGCCACCATTTTGGTTATTGGCATTAACCTCATCAGTCCCGAAGCACTCGATATTCTGGCACCCTTGCTGCTGTTTCTGTCTGTTGTGGTTTTGGGTATACCACACGGGGCCATCGACCATATTATTGCAGCTCGCATTTATGGATTGCAGGAATCAGTTACAGGCCATCTTCTTTTTTATAGCTCTTACCTTTTTGTGATGCTTCTCGTGGGGCTTCTATGGCTTTTTTACCCACTGTTTGGAATGATCTTTTTTCTGATTATTTCCATCTATCATTTTGGCCAGGCTGATATGATTTCACTGTTGAAACCGGGTTCAGCTGCCACTTTATTTTTTGCATGGTGTAGAGGTATAATGATTATCGGCTTGATTATATTTGCACATCCGGAAATCAGTTTATCTGTCATTGAGGCAGCAATCCGAAGGCAGCCCGAATGGTTTGCCATGTTGAATGATTATGCTGAGTTTGTATATCCAGCTATCATTTTGCTGTATACAGTATCAGCAGGATGGGCAGTGTCTCAGGCTAAAGTCAAAACAGGAAAGACCCTTTTTTTAGCAGAAAGTCTTCTGTTAATCTCGTTACTTTTATTTGCAGGCCCGTTGGTGAGCTTTGCCGTTTATTTTGCACTCTGGCACTCAGCCGGGCATGTAATGGAAATGATCGGTTTTTTTAAAGCAAAAGGAGAAGTGATAACTATTGGCCGGTTTTATGTGCTCGCGTTGCCATTTACCCTTATCTCTCTCTTAGGATTAGTAATTTTGTTTTTGATCCATCAGGCACATGAATTTGGAGATGAAATGGTCTCACTCTTGTTCATCCTTATAAGTGTGTTGACACTTCCCCACATGATCGTAGTAGACAGAATGTTTAAAAAACGCTGAGTTATAGGCGGTAATTTTTATTTATAACAAAAACACAAATCGATATGGATTTCGAAAAGAAATGGAAAAAGCACGCATTAATTGGAGTTTTTCTGGTTGGGCTCGGTATAAATTTTATTGCAGAGGCCACCTTAATCAAGGGCAGCGGCCCGGAAGGTTGGTTTCTTGGCCACATGGCTTTATGGTTCTGGACAGGCCTTTTTGGGTTGGCTGCGCTGAATGCGGGAATATGCTTTATTGCTGATGCTGTTAAAAACAGGATCTATTTTGAAATAGAATCCGACACAACGGGTATAAAAAACCTGGATAACACAAACAAATTCTCGTAAGTCAGGTTAAAGTATACAGACATAAAAAAAACCCTGATATAACTTTTACACCAGAGTTTTTTTGTACTCCATAGCGTGGAGTATTAATCATTAATTCTTCTCACCGTGCTTATTGTAGTCGTAGCCATCTGCATTACTCATGATTTGAGCTACAACAGTTAACAGTACACCGTAAACCACTTTTGAAGTCACATCAGCAATTGTGTATGTAAGCTGACGCCCAACAACAGCTGCTTCTGAAGCCAACCCGGTTAATGATGGTTCTAATCCGATCGGGATAAGATATGGCATCAGGTATGCGCCCGGATAAAGCATCCAGGAAAAGAGAAATATTGTCCAGATATACCCCAAGTAACGCTTTGCGTCGGCAGGAACACCTTCGGACCCTTCCTTGATTACTTTTCTCATTGTAATGAGAATATCAATGAAGAAAACCGTGGAAACAGTTCCCCAGAAAGCAAACAGCGCAAAGCTGGTTACTTCAAAGTATTGGCCAATATAACCGGTAATAATCATCATTGACCCGGAAAACCAGAAACGATTCCTGACTTTTGAAAAACTACTTTTTGTCAGTGTTACAACAAATAGAATCTGGAAAAGCAGCATAGGCACATCAATGAGCCAGTTCAGGTAACGGTAACCGTTATTAAACAGAGCTGATCCGTCTGCCAGGAAATAGCGTCCTTGCTCAACATCAAATGTGAAGGCATTAACCCAGTTTTGCGCCTGAATAAAAAGTAGCAAGCCTGCTGATACCATTACCACTACAGACAGGATGGCCGTAGTCCTGTATTTAGGTTGAACGGTTTTAATCGTTAGTATAAAGTAGAGTAGGGCAGCGAACATAACAGCATACCCTACTGTCAATACATGCGCTACCATCTGAAATGACATCTCTGATAATCCGTCGCCAATTCCGACGTAATTCTCAAAGGTTGCGTTACCCAGGGAGTTTGAGGTGTTCATGATTTTTATGTTTTTGAGCTTATTATTAATGATGCATTTAATGACTCACAGTCTGAAACATGCATCGTGTATAGCTGATTGGTTCAGATGGGCATTTAAACACTAAGATTTTTTAATTCGTTTATTTATTTTCCTATAAAATAATAAAAAACAATAATGAACGAAGATGAAAATAACTGAGTTATATAACTATTTTTTCGTTTTATCTACAGATTTCGAAGAATCTGAATACAACATTGGCGTGCAATTATTTAAGAGTCATTCAGGCAATTGGCAGCTTTATCTGAGGTATTTTGATGAATCTTTCTCAACGTTACTACTTTACTGGAAGCTTTTAATCCGTATTCAGTTTCCTTTCACGCAAGGGACTATCCCGGATTTCTCACCAAGATTTTTTTCAACATCCGCCGGCAGACGGAAAAATGGCGGCGGAAACGTTCGCCAGCCGTCGGACATTAAGCAAGTTATTTTAGATTCAACAAAATTGAGGGGAAAATGTCACAGAAAAACAGGGTGTTTATTTCAAAGACCCCAAATATTGATTTTTACAGAGACTTTCCGTCAACTGGCCCTCTCCTTTCCGGGTGTTGTGGCGAACCCTCACTTTGAGTGGACGTCCTTCAGGCTAAAGGGAAAAATCTTCGCAACTCTCGCTGAGGATTCCAATATTGCCACTCTGAACCTCACTTTGCCTGATCAGTCAGAATTCTGTTCGATTGAAAAGCAGGCAGTCTACCCGGTGCCAAATCGCTGGGGCCAAACGGGCTGGACGTTCGCTGAGTTGAACCAAATATCGGTGGAACTGGCCCTGGAGATGTTGACAGCAGCTTTTAAAAAACTAACCATCTGATATTCCGAAATCATGAAATCCATTTTAAAACAGTTGTGGTCATCCATCCTGCCTCTGACAGTAATAGTGATTGTGCCATGGTTGATTGAAGACAATTTTTCTGTTGAGGTTTCTGCCTTGTCGTTTGCCGGTATTATTTTCATCATTGCGGGTTTGTTACTGATGTCGATCACTATTTCGATGTTTATTCGCATCGGGAAAGGAACACTGGCACCCTGGAGCCCCACTCAAAAACTGATCGTTACCGGTGTATATGCTCATGTACGAAATCCAATGATCTCAGGAGTATTAATCGTACTACTCGGTGAATCGATGATGTTTGGATCGGTGAACATTTTGATCTGGGCATTAGCCTTTTTTACCATTAACACCTTCTGGTTTATCATGATTGAAGAACCCGGACTTAAAAAGAGGTTCGGAGAAGATTATGAAGAGTACAAACGAAATGTTCCAATGTGGATTCCAAGGAGAAAGCCCTGGATACAACCGGACCATTCACAAACCTGATTGATCTGCTGAATTATTACATTTGAGTTGTTACCTGTTCAGTCCGGCACACTGCTATAGTTGACACATACCAACTTTGCCAACGAAACGATGTACCAACATTCCGACAGGGTCTAGAAAGCGACACAGGATGAAATTAAAGCGTTATCTGAATGAGTATATCCGCACAAATAAATTTTGGTAACACCAAGCCTGTGAAACTCGTATGCATTTTTAACCTGGAACAGGGTGATTCCCGGAAATTTATCATCCCCTATTCCATCGAGCGCCACAATGATGAATCTCGCAATCCAGGCACAATTTACAAATCCGAGTATGTAAATGATCTTTATGCCATGTGCAGCCAGCTCCAATCGGCAAGAATCAATGTAATAGCCGACCCGGAATCCTATCGCAATGGAAGGTTTGCATCACCCGAAGATTCTGAAGGGAACCAGATCCAGCTCTGGGAACCCATTATCGAACTTTAAGTCTGCCTAATGCCATGAACATGATAAAAACCACCCCCGGCCCCTTCTGCCTCAGGCGGATGAGGAGACACTTTTTCCAAATTCTTATCCCAAATTCACGTTAAACGATATAACTCCCAAATGGAAATGATGGACTTCCCGAAAGCCTATTTATACAGGCGAATTGTGATGGCCAAACAGTTTATTGACAGCCATTATTCCGAAGAAATTGATTTGAGAGATATTGCCAGGGAAGCCCGGTTTTCCCGGTTTCACTGGGGCAAAAGGGAAAGGGGTAATGAAAGGTGTCAGGTTTGTGAGATCTTTATACTTTTGGTATGAGCATGGTAAACCTGACAGGTTTCCTCTGACATTATTCCCGGCAATGCACCTTGTTTATTAGCCGAATTCATCCCAAATCAAATAACCATGACTCCCGAAGAATTCTTATCTAATTACGATCCGGATATTACCTGTTCAACAGCCATGGATCGATACGAATATTTCAGACAGTTTTATGATATCAACAGGGATGATTATGCTTTACTTACAGAAAGACTACAGGCAAAGTCTTTTAAAAAAGGAGATACCATCGTGGCTCCGGGACAGATACAACGCGAACTTTACTTTATTAATGAGGGTGTACAGATTTCGCACTTTGAGGGCCGCAGCAACATGCAGGTGATGGCATTTACATACCCGCCTTACCTCTGTGCCGTACCGGGTTCATTTGCTCTCCAGCAGCCATCGAAATACTCCGTCACCTGCCTTACGCATACAAAGGCTGACTCTGTAACGTATGAACAATTGCAGGAGGTTTTTGACAAATCCCCGGCTATTGAGCGACTTTTCAGGAAAATGACCGAAGCCCTGCTGGCAGGCGTTATTGACCGCCACAGAGAACTGCATTCTATGACCATAGAGGAGCGTTACAGGGCATTTTGCCGCCGAAGCCCGCATTTACTGCAGTCTGTCCCGCATAAACACATCGCTTCCTATCTTGGTATAGATGCCACAAATTTCAGCAAACTGTATAACCGGGTGAAGATTTAAAAATTGAACTGCTTGCATAGATAAGCTCTTCAATTCTTTTCCAAAAACGAAACCTGTTGCCTTCCTGTTGTTCAATTTTTTCAGGATCCATTACCGTTTCGATACACCAGCGTTTCTTAATGTAGGATCTTTTTCGAAGCACCTCATTTTCAAAATATTAGGCTTTACCTTTAAAAACTGGTGAATAAGAATATATTATAATTTGAAAAACTCTGGCCTAATGGGATGATTTCTAAGAATGGCAGAAAATATTTTTGAAGTTATGGGATCTTGAATAAGATTTTCGTAATCAATTTTTAGAATTGATGTCATACTACTATAACATTTAGAATGGTTGCAACGTACAAAAAAATCGTTACTAAATCCCCAATTTATGATGAACGATTCAAACCCATTCGTATATTCTTCGCTTTGGAAGGTCTTGTCTGAATCCCAAAAGCCGGATCGGCCTGAATTCTCCGGTACGCTATTGAAACGTGCGGGAATCTCATCAAATCAGCTGAAAGAACTTGAGTTGGGCAGACGCAGCTTCACCATTGACCAACTCCTGATGGTCGCTTCCGGGTTTCGGATTGACGCCCAATCCCTGGTCATAGCTTATCTGAACGAAAAGATGAAGGTTCTTTCAGATTCAAAACAATCGGATCAACAAATTGAACAAGTAGCTGAAAATCTGAAATACTTTAAATCAATCAGCTTCGATGCATCAATCGATTATCCGGATGGATTACTGAAGCGTTTCATTAAATCGATTGTTTTTTATGAAGGAAGCAGAACTGTCAGAAATCATGAAATTATGCTGCCTGATGGTGTCATTCAGCTCATTATTGCCCTGGACGATCACGAAAGAATTTGTGTAAATGGGAATAACAACTCCATCCGGCATTTGAATAAAACCGTGGTTATGGGAGCTCAAGCACGTTACAGGAAATTTCTGATTCCTCCTGATGAGAAAACCCTGACCATCCGTTTTAAACCGGGCGGTTTCTATTCTATGACGGGTATTCCCGCATCAGAAATCACCGATTCATTCATACCTGCCTATCAAATATTCGGCCCCACATTCAACGATCTCAGAAATGATCTTAAGACCATAGAAAAGCCTCATGATTGCTTCAAAAAGCTAAAACAATACCTGATAAAACGATGTCGAAAAACCGGTGTTTCTGTAAAAAATGGATTAAACATCCTGTCAAACATCTCCTTAAAACCGGTGCATCAGCTGGCGGAAGAGTCCGGCATTTCTCATAAACATCTCATCCACATATCTAAAAAATATCTTGGCCTCTCACCGAAATCTTATCAGCGAGTTTTGAGGTTTTCGAAGATTCTGAACGAAATCAACAGCTTGAACAGCAGCCCGGAGTGGGCAGATATCGTTTATCATTTCGACTATTACGATCAGCCACACCTGATCAATGAATTCCGGGAATTCTCCGGTTTCAGCCCACAATCCTACATAGAAACCGGAAACACCTGTTCAAAATATCTCCATATAAATTTCAAGAGGTAAAGTTTTTCCTGACTAAAGATCAAACCTCCTCACGCGGAAAAAGCATCCCGCGCTAAGTTGAGGCTCAATTATTATAGAAATCACTCATTCACTTTAACATCTGTGACTTCAAAGTGCATTTTACCAAGCTCGCCTGTGGCCAACATCGCTCCGAATCGTTCCATTACTTCTTCTACTTGCTCTTCAATCATACTGCGCTGTGCCTCAGGCATTTGTTCCAGTTGTTCCTCCATCTCTTTCATGCCTTCACGGGCTTCTACAAGCTCTGCCTCTGAAATTTGATGTTCCAAACCATCAATATTCATTATTATGGTGTGAGCAATAGGAAATCCTTCATGATACTTATAATCTTCCATTCTAACTTCAGTCAGAATTTCATTACCGTCCTGATCCTCCTGTTCAACCAATGCTTTCCGGATTACCAGCTCATCCTGATCAATCCAGTATGTGGCTTTATTGATTTGGGGCTTAGCATCGGCCATGTCCAAATCGGCTTCCATGGTTTTAGCCAACTTATTGGCATCATCTACAACCACTTCGTAAACAGAATAACCATCCAGTGTTTCGCTGGTTATCGATGATGCATGCCTGATATGGGTTTCATCTTCTTCAGGGGCTCCAAACATGACACCGGTTTGTATTCCGGATTCACCTTCCTCAGGTTCCAGCCATGCCCGGTCGTCCCCGGTAACTTTAACAAAATGAGTTGTAGTGGAGGGAATAAAGCCTCCGTTTACACTCTCTGTTGTTACGGTAAGCGACTCAATATTCTGAAGCCACTGCACATGCTTCTGTTCGATCTGGCTTGCAAGCTCTTCAGGTGAAGATTGTGCATCTGCATGCTGTGTGGGCAGATAGGTTAAAATTGCAATTGCTGCGAGTAGAATTAGCGCTTTTGGTACTCTCATTGTACTGCTCGTTTTTTGAAATTAACCATATAACACATAAAATGAAATATGGTTTGATATAGTTCCGTTTGCCATTATAAATCAAATACTTACACTTAATTCATACAGATCGACTAACCAGCTCTTTTGCGATCTGACAATTTTCAGGTGAGGCATATGGGTGGGATTTTTTATAAAATCTTGACATTGTATAATAAAACCAGCCCCGACATGCGGGAAAGCGTCCCTCCCTACATTTCCTGGTTTCCCCAATTAGAAACACAGGTAAATTTTTTCCAATCCCGGCACTGTCTGAACAGATAAATTTCAGAAAACTTTACAGCATGTTTAACATTAAAAAGTTGGTGCATACCAATTACCGGTTCCCCGGCAATGATTATCCTGAAAGTAAAAAATGATGAAACCAGACTGGATAGACCCAACCGAATACCCATTCCAATCAAATTATTTCCCCGTTAACGGGCACAACCTCCACTACATTGATGAAGGCAGCGGACCTGTTCTGCTTTTTGTGCACGGTACCCCTTCCTGGAGCTTCGAGTACCGGAACTGCATAAAAGAACTGCGATCCTCCTATCGCTGTATAGCGGTGGATTATATCGGGTTTGGATTGTCCGACAAACCCGAAACATATGATTACTCTACCCTCAACCATAGCCGTACACTTGAGCGATTTATTCTCGAAAAAAATCTAACCGATATGACACTGGTTGTACACGATTTTGGCGGGCCGATTGGCCTGAATGTTGCCATCAAGCATCCGGAACGGTTCCATAAACTGGTCATTTTTAATTCGTGGCTATGGAGCAGTGAATCGGACCCTGATTTCCGGAAACTGAAATGGATGCTGAAGAGTCCCCTGCTGCCGCTTCTTTATCGCTACCTGAACTTCGAAACCAGGGTTCTCCTTCCCGGCTCATTCGGAGATAACAAACCGGGGCACGATATTCGCATGCACTACTCCAGGCCCTTTTCAGGCCGACACCAACAAGGCGGTACCGTGGCATTTGCCCGTTCACTGTTAAACGATCAGCAGTGGTTTGAGGATCTTTGGAACAAGAAAGATGCCATTTCGGCCAAGCCGACATTGTTGATCTGGGGAATGAAGGATCCGATCATCAAACCTCACAACCTCGAAAAATTTCGAACGGGCTTTCCAAATTCCCACACCCTTAAACTTGAAACCTGCGGTCACTTCCCCCACGAAGAAGCTCCGCATCAGGCAAACGAGGCCATTTCCAATTTTATGGAAACTACCGGCAGTCAGGTGTTGAAAACCAGCTATCAGGGGTAAACATTCTTACAAAACCGAAAACCAGTTCACCTCATCAAACAGACATCCATAGTACAAAATGGAAAACAAACGAACCATCCTGAAAAAACTATTGTGGAGCGGGATTATGATCCTGCTCCTCACCATTATTCATCACATCTATGGCGGCATCATTTATAACACCCCGGTCCGGTTTCACATCGCATGGTTTGCAATTCCGGTAATCGCGGTGATGATTCTTCTGTACGCTCTTCAAGTCAGGAAAATATCTTCCCCTGCCATTTCAAAAATTTCTTTTTGGATTTTTATATCCATTATCATCCTCATACCATTCGGTACATTTGGCCTGGTTGAAGGAGG
>SLGL01000279.1 GCA_007123785.1 Balneolaceae bacterium | reverse complement strand
TGAATACGGTTGCCAATTTACTGGATACCTATCCCGAAGTTCCAGATAGCCTTTCACGCTTGATTCAGGAAGCAGAAGCAGCAAAATTCACCATCGATTTTGTGACCAACGAAATCATCCGGCCAGATCATCTGTTTAATATACCCGTAATAGTTGTGGATGAGTCGGGGTTTGTGCTTCATTATCGCTTTATTGAAGAGGACAATGCGGATCCTGATGAGCTCATCAGTCGTTTTTCATCTCTGCACGATCCCATTACGATTACTTTCGGGGATATGGAGAGGGCCCAAAATCAATATGTGTATTACGGTGAAAGCCCGATGATTCAGTATCTCCGTTATTTTCCGTATGTGCAGTTTGGTATTTTGGCTTTGTTGCTGGGTGTGGGTTACACAACCTATCGCAGTATAACACGCTCCGAGCAATCGAATCTATGGGTGGGAATGACCAAGGAGGCTGCTCACCAGCTCGGGACACCTCTTTCGAGTATTTATGGCTGGCTGCAACTGCTCAAGGATAAAAACCATGAGAATGATGACACTCTTTCCATCGCCTATGAAATCGAAAATGATGTGAGCAGGCTCAAGGGGATTGCCGAACGTTTTAACAAAATCGGTTCTCAGCCAGAACTGAAGCGGCTTGGGCTTGAACCGATTATAGATGAAGTTCTTTCATACATGGAGCGTCGTCTGCCCCAGCTTGGTAAACAGATCGAAGTTCGCAAATCGATCCGCACCAACTCTAAGGTTCATGTGAATTCTGAACTTTTCCAGTGGGCCATTGAGAATCTGATAAAAAATTCGATGGATGCCATCAAAAAAACGGAGATGAATGCGTATGTATCCATTTCTGTAACCCAGGACGGGCAACAGATTTTTATTGATATCGAAGATTCGGGATCTGGAATAGATAAAAAGTTTGCAAAGGAGATTTTTAAACCCGGTTTCAGTACAAAGAAGAGAGGATGGGGTCTCGGCCTGAGTTTAACAAGACGGATTATTGAGGAGTATCACAAAGGGAGAGTATATGTGTATAGTACGGAAAAAAACAAGGGAACGGTCATCAGGATTACACTTCCTGCGGCTCAATCAGCCTGACTCTTGAATTGATCTAATCCTGAGCGTATCCCCTTTTGGCTGCATAATCCATCAGTTGCGTTTTCAGAAGATTTCTTCCCCTGTGCAATCTGGATCGGATTGTACCGATTGGAACATCCAGCATATTGGCAATCTCCTCATAAGTAAAATCTTCAACATCGCATAAAAGAACCACAGTGCGAAAATCTTCCGGAATGCTGTCGAGTGCGTTAGACAGATCATCATCGATCAATTCACGGAACATTTTGTCTTCGAGATCGGAAGTTTCCGTTCGTTCGGCACGAATTGTTTCGTAAAAGGTTGCTACTTCATCGTAATCGACTTCCTGAGGTTTTTTTGATTTTTTCCTGTAATTATTGATGTAGGAGTTTTTAAGAATCCGGAACAGCCACGCTTTGGCATTGGTGCCTTTTTCATAACTGCTGAAGAAGCGGTATGCTTTTACAATGGTATCCTGCACAAGGTCTTCTGCGTCATTGGGATCAGAAGTAAGACGCAAACCAAAATTGTACAGAGCATCAAGGTGAGGAATGATTTCCTCATTGAAGTCCTGCTGTTTTTTTATTTCTTGTGTAGTGAGTTCAGCCATCCCTTTAATCTTGTTGTAGCGTCAGGACGTTTAATTAAAATTAATGTCAAAAAGTTCCTTATAACAGGTTTTCAATCTACTATAATGAGCACTTTTAATCTAATTGATAGAATTGATTGAGTTTGTAAAAATTACTTAACACGCTCATAATCCGTTTTCTCTTCATGATTTATCTGTTTACATCATCATTATCACCAGTAAGTCATACTTAGCATGAGTCCATGCAGCGATCCCAAAACCTCTTATAACATAAATAACATTTAATGCTAACCCAAATAAAAACCTGAATAAGAATGATTCAAGGGTAAATGGGTCACCAAATTCACCTATGTAGTGGACGGAACTAAAAATAAGTGCTGCAATAACAGCGGCAAAACAATAGGGAGTATATTTCCCGGTGAATATCTTTTTAAAAAGATACAGAAAAAGAGTGACAAGTATAACTCTGAAAAATAATTCTTCATACAATCCGGCACCCAGCGAAAGGGCTATAAGCTGAAGTTTATTTAGACTGTGTAGTGGGCTTTCTGCCGAGAGATTTAGCACAGAGCCCAGAAAAAAACCGATGATTGTTCCTACCAATATTGCGTATAAGAACGATTCCAGTAACATGTATCCGAAATAATGCTTCCGAAGGCGGGTAATTTCATTCCGTTTTTTATATACGATGATTCCGCCTGTAATTGCAGCAACAAAGAGAGTAGCTGAAATTGCATTCACACCAAGAAGTTGAAAAATGGTCTTGAACCAAACATCAACAGAGATGCGAACGACCTGCTCAGCTCCCGGCTGAGATATACGGATGAGAATTTCGTAGAGAAACAGCAGGGGAAGGCAGATTAGGTAGCTGTAAAGAATTCCGCTGGTTTTATCCAGATAGATGTTGCTGGTTTTCACCGGGTCGGTAATCAGTTGTCCAGGTAGATGGTAACTTGTGGCTGCTCAATACTAGAAAAACCGAGCATCTCATATGCTTTTCGGGAAATTTTTAGTCCGTCACCAGAGTATCGGTCGTTTACCCGCACGTAAACACCGTGACCGTTGGATGGGTTTTCGATGTAAACTACGTTGCCGATGGTCATATTTGCGTGAGCTGCAGTGAGTTCATTGGGGTTATAAAGCTCACCGCTTGTTGTAGGAGAAGCCCGGTCGGAGTCGCTGTAACGGCTAACCGGCACTGTGCCAAGATTTTCGAGATTAGAGTCTCTCTTGAAAGGATTGCTGAAGCTTCTGGTAGGGGGCAGTAACACCGTTAACTGTTGTCCGGATGATGCAGATGCGACATTACTGCCGGGATTGAGCGCTTCCAGCTCGCGCATACTCATCCTGAAACGTTCCAAAAGAGTCTGAACATTTTCTCCGCTTTGAATTCTGTAAAGAGCAAATTTACCCTGTGGTGTAGAATCTTCAGCTCCTTCTGCAACTGATGGTGCAGTACGGACTCTGCGCACAGTCAGCCGCTGCCCCACTCTGATTGCATCTCCCTGGATATTGTTCATATCACGCAGTTCATCCACAGTCATATCATGGTCCCTTGCTACCTGATAAAGAGTGTCGCCGCTGCGTACTGTGTAGCTGTCACTTGCGGAAGTGGTTCCGGTTGCCTGCCTTACGATGGAAGTTCGTTCCTGCTCATCCATCTGTTCCAGTTCAGATACATTTGGGGTTTGCGGTTGCTCCGCATTAGTCGTCTCCGGCACTTCGTCTGCAGCTGGCAGAGACTCTTCCTGTTGTTCAGCATCGTGGCGGTAGATGACCAGTTCGGTTCCTGCATCTACTCCGGTACCGTCGAGATTATTCCACTGTTGAATTTCAGCGATAGTTACATCGTATCTGCGTGAAATGCCGAAAAGAGACTCTCCGGGTTCAACGGCATGAACAATTCGGCCGTCATTGGATGGGGGTGTCAGGCTCAGAACCTGTCCTGTTTGAAGGTTGTCGGTTTCAAGCTGATTCCATTCTCTCAGGTCGCTTACGGCAATATCATATTCTCTGGAAATACTGAACAATGTTTCACCCTGCTGTACGATATGTTCTTGTTCGGCCTGTTGTGCATGGCTTTCCGGAGCGAATGAAATGATCGGTATCAAAATAATGATGATTGTAACAAAAAGTTTATTGAGGCTGATCATAATCCATTTCGATGTTTAGGAGTTCGAGAGCTTCTTTCAGTTCTGCCAGTGTGCGTTCGTGACTTTGCTGTTCGGCCACGCGAATGCCTTGTATATACATTGCTCTGGCATCCTTGGGACGACCGGTTCGCTCATATAATTTCCCTAAATGATAATAAACGCCAAGATACTGGGAATCTTGTTTCAGAACCGATTCAAACAGAACCCTGGCTTTGGATACTTCATCAAGTTTTAAGAGTTCCAGTGCAAGTGCAAATTTTGTGAATGAATCTTCCGGGTTTTTTTTAAGAAACCCAGCCAGATCACGTATTTTTTTACTGTTTTTCGTCATTTCGTTCCCGGTTATAACGTGCAAGAATCTCTTCCATTGAATCACCGCCAAACTTTTCTAAAATGGCATTGGCCAGAACGGGCGCAATTACACTTTCTGCTACAACCACAGCCCTCGGCAGTGCACAAACATCAGATCGTTCATAGCGGGTTTCCTGCTGCTCTTTAGTTTCCACATCAGCAGTCTGAAGAGGTTTTATCATCGTGGGAATCGGTTTCATAACCCCGCGCAAAATCAGCGGCATCCCGGTGGTTACACCGCCCTCAAGACCACCAAGCCGGTTGGTTCGGCGTGTAAACTTTCCGTTATAGGCAATTTCATCGTGAACGTTATGACCATGTGTTTTGCCAGACTCAAATCCAAGGCCAATTTCCACGCCTTTCATTGCCTGTGTTCCCATTATGACCTGGGCAAGGAGTCCGTCCAGTTTTCGGTCCCAGTGCACATAGCTGCCCAGGCCTTCAGGAAGGCCTGTAACAATAATTTCGTAAATACCGCCGAGTGAAGTACCGTCTTTCCGGCGCATTTTAATCTCTTCACGCATTCTGTGACTCAACTCTTTATCAATACAGCGCACATCCGATTTATCTGCTTTTTTGTAGACTGCTTCAGCCCCTTTTTCTGCAAGTGGGTCGGCCTGTTCACGAACAGCCTCCCAGTTATTAAATCCAACAGGTCCAAGTTGAATCACGTGCCCGCCAATTTCAATACCGAAGGATTTCAGAAATTTTCGCGAAATTGAACAGCAGGCTACTCTCATAGCGGTTTCGCGCGCACTCGAACGCTCAATAACCGGGCGGATATCATCAAACCGGTATTTTTGGTAACCCACAAGATCGGCATGGCCGGGACGGGGAAGGGTTATTTTTTCCACGTCACCACGTTTGCCATCTTTAGCCATCACTTTGGGCCAGTTGCTTTTATCTTTTTCAAAAGCCAGGTTAACCATACTCAGTGCTATGGGCGCGCCTGTAGTCAGACTGAAGCGTACTCCCGACTTGATGATTGCACGATCTTTTTCAAATGCCATTCTGCCGCCCCGTCCATACCCTTTTTGACGGCGCACCAGGTGCTGTTCCATATAATCTTCGCTTAATTCGAGGCCTGCGGGTATTCCCTCAACAATTCCTGTAAGTTCCGGCCCGTGAGATTCGCCGGCTGTAAAATATCGGATCATGCAAAAACAATATTAAAGATAAACGTTTGTTTGATTGATGGTAAAGATAACAGTTATAAATACGATCTGCTTTTAAAGTTCACATTAACAAAACAAGTAAAAGCAGGTTATTTTCACGGTCACATTTTGGGTAAAACTTTTGTAATATTCAATTCTGTAAAAAAATAAATAGATAGAACTTTGATACGTCAGTACTTTTTTAGAAAAGAAACTGTATGAATGCATTTAAAGAGTTAGGCAAATACAGTTCGTTGCTATATCAGGCATTGCGTTCATCAACAGAGTTTAGCACCTATCGGAAAAATCTCTTCCATGAATTGGTGAAGGTTGGTTACGATTCTGTTCCGATCATTATTCTTGTGGGAATTTTTACCGGCTCTGTAATGACACTCCAGTCTGCCTATCAGCTCGAATTTGCATTTATCCCGCTTTCAACCATTGGGGCCATTGTTTCGGAGTCTATTTTGATTGAGTTAGCCGCAGTGATCTCTGGCCTGGTTCTCGCTGGCAAGGTAGGCGCAAGAGTTGCCACCGAGCTGGGGACTATGCGGGTGAGTGAACAGATCGACGCATTGGAATCGATGGGTTTCAACTCGGTTTCGTTTCTTGTAGTGCCCCGTGTACTGGCCGGTGTGATGATGTTTCCCGTACTTTACATTGTGGCCAGTATTTTTGGAATTGGCGGAGGTCTTGCAGCCGGATATTTCTCCGGTACGGTTCCGCCTGCTGACTTTTTGATGGGGGCAAGAATGTATTTTTATCCCTGGAATGTTGTTTTTGGCTTCACTAAATCGTTCGTATTCGGTTTTATCATCACATCGGTGGCATGTTATAAAGGTTTTTTTGCAAAAGGCGGTGCCGAGGGTGTGGGTAAAAGCACAACAGAAGCTACCGTTCTTGGCTGTATATACATTCTGCTGGCCGATTTTGTATTAGCTGCACTTTTATTATGATTGAAATCAGAAATCTTACAAAAAGTTTTGGCGATAACCTGGTCTGGGAAGATGTTTCTTTCCGGATAGAGGACGGAGAAACTACAGCCATTATCGGACGCTCGGGATGCGGGAAGTCTGTTTTATTAAAGCATATTAACGCTTTAATGACACCCGACAGCGGTGAAGTACTCATTGATGGGAAAAATATCTTTGAACTGGATTATGTGGGACAGAGAAAACTTCGTCAAAGATTCGGTGTTTTGTTCCAGGGATCGGCACTTTTCGATTCCATAAACACGTTTGAAAATATAGCATTTCCGTTACGTTATTTTACGGATCTGAGCGAACAGGATATTCACGACAAAGTAATGGCAGCACTTCGTCACGTGAATCTCGAAAGTGCTGCAGAAAAAGGAACGTCCGAACTCTCCGGAGGAATGCGAAAGCGTGTGGGACTTGCACGGGCGATTATTCTGGAACCACAATACATTATGTATGATGAACCCACATCAGGCTTGGACCCCCAAACAGCCGACGAAATTAATGAACTGATCATTGTGATGGCTGAGCAGTTTGATATTACTTCTATTGTTATCACTCACGATATGCACAGTGTGCTGGAAGTAGCTGATAAAGTTGCATTTCTGGATCAACAAAAACTTAGCTGGTATGGTACCATCGACCAAATGAGGCAGAGCAATCAGAAAAATCTGATCGATTTTATCTCAGCCAGTGAATATCAAATAAAAAGTAAGAGTTCGATATGAAATTAAGTAATGAAGTAAAAGTTGGAATCACTGTTTTTTTGGCATTCATAGTTGCCATAATCGGTTTCCGGTTTATGAGGGATGTTCCAATTTTCAGGCAATCGATGGAAATTTCAACCACGTTCGACAGGGCAGATGGCATCAGCAGCGGAAGCCTGGTTTACATAAAAGGCGTGCGGGTGGGTTCGGTAAACCGCATTCAGCTTACACGTGAGAATAATGTGCGTGTGAATATGAGAATTGATACCGAAGTTCCTATCCCCGATAACTCCACGGCAAGGCTCACATCACTTGGAATTGTGGAGGGAAAGTCGATCGTGATCGATTTGGGAACCTCAGGCAGATATCTGGTTTCGGGAGATGAGATTAGCGGAATGTATGAAGAAACCATGATGGAGGTACTTGGCCAAAAAGGAGAAGAACTGGGGGATGATGTATCAAACGCTATATATGAACTAAACCAGTTTCTGCGCCAGTTAAATGCCACTCTCGATGATGATACAAGGACAACCCTGGATCAAACTCTTAGAAGCACCCAGGAGGTTACCGGGAGTATAGCAGAAATTCTGCAGGGGAAAAAAGATGAAATTGACCAGGCGATTGCATCCGGCAGCCATATGATCAGTCAGCTCGATACCCTGGTCACCGATAACCGACCCAGAGTGGACAGCCTGATGTCATCCATTGAGGAAAATGTGAGTGAGTTGGCCAAAGTGCGCGTAGAACTGGAAACAGCAACAGCAAATCTCAACAATATCCTGGAAAAAATTGATCATGGTGAGGGTACACTCGGTAAATTGGTGAACGATCCATCCATTTATGAAAATCTCGACTCGCTGACCATCGAATTGAATAATCTGGTAAAGGGAATTAATGAAAATCCGGGACGTTATCTACGTCACATGAGTATTATTGACATTTTCTAAAATGGAATTTGATTTGCTGCGTTACATAAGGCAGTTACATTGTTCTTGGTTGGCGGAAGTTGTATCTTTCGGGGCTGTTGAACAAAGTTTTAAAATTAATAAAGAAGAATTTATAGAGGTTTTTCTATGGGTGTAATGGAAAAAATGAGAAATAGTACCGCATCTATTTTGTGGATACTGATTTTCTCGTTCGGAGTTTTATGGGTTTTGGCCGATACACAGGTGTTTGATGCACTTGCCGTAGGCCCCCAAAATTTGGGAGAGGTAAATGGAGAGCCAATCACGCTGGAAGAGTATAATAACAGAGTCAGCTTTTATACCGAGCAATACGCCCAGCAAACCGGTTCCGGAATGGATCCGGAAACAAGAGCCATGTACGAAAATCAGGCATGGGAAGACTTGGTTGCTGCACGGTTAATCCAGCAAAAAATGAACGATCTCGGTATTGCCGTTACCGATAATGAGCTCATTGAAATGATTACCGGCGACAATCCTGATCCTTTCATTCGTCAGCAGTTCCAGGATGCAGACGGTAACATCGACCGCGTAGCTCTTCGGGCAGCGATTGATTCACCTGAAAACAGCCAGGCTTGGATTATGGTTGAGCAGCAGCTGCGGGACAACCGCCGTCAGCAGAAGATGAGCAATTACATCTCATCCGGTCTCAAAGTTAGCTCACTCGACATCAATAACGAGTATAAGCGTGCCAACTCTTTTGCTGATGTACAGTACATCAGATTTCCATATTCCGAAGTCACTGATGATGAGATCAATATCACTGAAGAAGATCTGAGAAGTTTTTACAGAAACAATCCATCCCTTTTTGAAAGAAGTGAAACCTATCGTTTCCGCTATGTCAGCTGGGATAAAACACCAACACGCGAAGACACCTTGCGTGCCATTCAGGATGTGGAGGACCTCCGTGAAGCATTTATTGTTGAAGAAAACGATTCTCTTTTCCTGGAGAGATATTCATCCAATACCAGTTTCAGAAGCGGTTATTTCTCACCCGATGAAATCAGAGACGAATACTACCCGGTTTTTGATCTTGATGTAGGAGAAGTTTCCGAGGTCGTGCTGATTGATGGTTCAGCCTATATGTTTAAAAAAATTGACGAAAGAGACGGTGAAATCAAGTTTGCAGCTTTTTCATATGAAGTGCAGGCTGATCCAATTGCAACCATTGACAGAATTGCAGAAAGAGCCGAAGAATTTGAATTTTACGCATCAAATGATGGTTTTGAACGGGAAGCAGAGAGGCGCGATCTTGAAATTCAGGAAGGTACTGCAACCAAAGGTAATCCGACCATTCCGGGACTCGGGCAAAGCCAGCGCACCCTGGATGCACTCGAACGTCTCCGCACAAACCGGATTTCTGATCCGATTGAACTGAATGACCGTTTTATTGTTGTGCAGCTTCTCGAGCGTACCGATGCCGGAGCCAGGCCATTCAGCGAGGTTCGTTCGCAGGTTGAAAATTACGTGATCAATGAAAAACGAAAAGAAATTACATACGACAGGGTCCGCGAGCTTCTCTCTGAAAACGGCGACCTTGAAAGCCTTGCGGCACTTGCCGACAAAGAGATTCGATATGCCGATGGCGTAAGGCTTGGAGCCAATACACTACCTGGTGCCGGTCGGGAAGTGGGTGTAATTGGCAAAATTTTCGGAATGGAAAATGGTCAGCTTTCCGGGCCCGTTCGCGGAGAAAATGCAGTTTTTATCATTTATGCAGAGGATGTAGATCTGGCCGATCCGGCACAGATGAGCTCTACACAGAGAAATCAGATTCGCAATCAGCTTGAACAGCAAAAGTTTTTCACATTCCAGCAAGTATTCCTGGACAGACTGAAAGATGGAGCGCGAATCCGCGATAATCGAAGCCAGCTGCTTCGCTGATCTGTCTTTGCCAAACAATTTTTAATTAAATAGGGTAAGGGTTATCTCTTGCCCTTTTTTTATTTTTAAGAACAGGGATTTTTTTAGCCCGTGATAAGAAACTCAGATTAAATTACCATAAGCCTGATATGGCTCCAAAAAACGACAATATCTGGATGCAGCGAGCCCTCAGCCTGGCTGAGCAGGGTCTGGGTTTTGTATCTCCTAATCCAATGGTTGGCTGTGTGATTGTTTCAAGAGAGGGGGATGTAATTGGTGAAGGCTATCACGAACGGTTTGGGCAGTCTCATGCTGAGGTAAATGCCATCCGCAGTGTAGGGGATTCATCAAAGCTTGATGGTTCCACTCTTTATGTTACACTGGAACCCTGCTCTCACCATGGTAAAACACCACCATGTGCCAATCTCGTAGCCAAACATCCGTTCAGCCGTGTAGTTATTGCTATGAGGGACCCCTCAGAAAAGGTGAACGGCAAGGGAATTGAAATCATAAAAAAGAGTGGCATTAAAACGGAAGTAGGTGTACTCAGAAAAGAAGCCGAACAGCTCAACGAAGCCTGGATACACACCATTGAAATGGGACGGCCTTTCATTACCCTGAAAATCGCACAGACAGCCGACGGTTACATTGCTGCGCCCAACGGAGATTCTAAATGGATCTCGGGCAAGGAATCACGCGAGCTGGTTCACCGGTGGAGGAGCCAGTTGGATGCTGTAATGGTAGGTCGAAACACTGCAATGCACGACAATCCATCGCTGACTGTACGCCTGGTGGAGGGGCGGCAGCCCAGGAGAGTAGTGATTGACGGGCCTTTTGAACTGTCCAGGAACCTGAATCTTTTTTCCGATCAGTTTGAGGAGAAAACAATCGTTATTACTTACAATAAAAAGAAATTGGAAACCGAAGCTGACCCGATGCTAAAGATGTTGCAAAGCAACTACTTTCGCGGGGAAGTGGTTGTTGTGGAAAAATCAGGCGGACATGTGCGTTTAAAAGAAGCGATGAAAAAACTTACCAAATATGGCATTAACTCTCTCCTGGTGGAAGGAGGGCAGCAGCTTTCCACTGCGCTTCTGAAAAAGGGATTGGTAGATCGTTTGCAGCTTTTCATTGCCCCTAAATTACTTGGCGGGGGTACAAGATCAGTGTTTGGATTGGGTGTCAACCGGATGGAAGATGTTGTACCGTTTAAAACTTCGGCCTGGCTGCAAATTGGACGGGATATGTTATTAACAGCAGATTTATAGCTCATGTTTACTGGAATTGTTGAAGAAGTTGGGACTGTTGAAAGCGTAAAAGAAATGAAAGGAGGAAGAGATCTGGCCATTTCCGCAACATTTATAAGTGAAGTTCATGTGGATGAAAGTATAGCTGTTAATGGAGTGTGTCTGACGGTGGTTTCGTTCGACAGTGAAAAGTTTCTTGTTCAGTGTGTGGATGAAACTCTTCGGAAGACATCACTTGGCGATCTTAAGAAGGGCTCACCGGTCAATCTGGAGCGTTCTCTAACTCTCGATAAAGCGGTAGAAGGACACATCGTACAGGGACATGTAGACACAACCGGAATTGTCAAAAAAATAGAAAAAGATGGAGCTGATCTGCTTATTACTGTGGAATATCCTGATGAATTTGAAGACTATATTGTAGGCCGGGGAAGTGTGGCCATTGATGGCATCAGCCTCACTGTAGCCCACGAGCAGTACAATCAGTTTACCGTGGCGATTATCCCCTACACTTGGGACCACACCAACCTGAATTCAAAAAAAGAGGGAAGCAGCGTGAATATCGAATTTGACGTTTTCGGTAAATATATCGTGAAGTATCTGCAAAAACGAGGACTCTGACCGAATAAAGATTTACGGTTTAATACTTTCACACAATTCCACAAGTACCCCGTGATTTTTTTTCGGATGCAGGAACACAATTCGTTTGTTATCGGCTCCTTTTCTGGGAATGTTATGGACAAGTTCAAACCCCTCTTTTTTTAGCCGTTCAATTTCTTTTTCAAGATTCTCCACCCTGAAGGCAAGATGATGAATTCCCTCGCCCTGTTTCTTGATAAATGAAGCAATAACTGAATCGGAAGTAGTAGCTGCCAGTAGTTCCACTTTTGATTCTCCCGCTTCGAAAAATACCGCCTCAACTTTTTGCCCATCCACAACTTCAGTTTTATAAGAAGGTTTGCCAAGTAATTTTTCGTAAGTAGCGGATGCCTCTTCCATATTTTTTACGGCGATTCCAATGTGATCGATCTGCATAGGGATGATCTGTTAGAGTATGAACATTGTATTTGGGTAGTTTGTAAGGTGACAAAAGAGTGATTCTGAACTTTGTCGGCAATTTCAGAAAAATAACGGTTCCAGGTTGGGAAAAAACCGGCTGCTATGTTTCAAATTATGACAAAATTTACTACATATAAAAATTATTCCGCAAAGAGAGTATGGGTATAAATGAAAGTTTCAATATTAACAGTTCAATGGGATATGAAATTAAAAAAAGTCACTCCAGTCAGGGCTGAATGGCCATGTCTCTTCAATTCAATAGCGGTTCTTTTTTATAAAGCGGTTAATTTTTTTGTAATCGTACTGTTTTTAGGTATGGCAGCCTGTAGTGATTCAGAATCAGAAAGTGAGGGTATGGTTTCTGAGCAAAATGTTCGGGAAACAGCTTCGGCTGAAGTTGTTTCGCGGGGCAAGATTGAAGAGGCGAGAACAATGCTGGATCGCGCAGTGGCTCACTACCTGGAAGTGGGCCGCGAACAGGCACTGAGCGATTTTACAGCCAAAAAAGAACCTTTTATTGATCGTGATTTGTACGTGTTTTGTTACGGATCTGACCGGAAAATTTCGGGGCACGGAGCAGAACCCGGCCTTTTGGGAACACAGGTAGATGAACTCCGGGATGTGGATGATTTTGCTTTTGGAACCAGAATTATGGAGGTTGGAAAAGAGTCGCCGGATGGGGGATATGTAGAGTATAAATGGCTGAATCCGGTAACAGGTGAAGTGGAACCGAAAATAAGTATAATAAGGCTTGCGGGGACAGATATTTGTGGTGTTGGAGACTACAGTGAACCGGGCTGACCACTGACATTACCCATATAATTATTTTATTATAGTTTAACTTTTTGATTATGGTTTATCCGGCCTTGATCTTTTGGTTCGTCCCGAAGCCTCAAGGATTTTTTAGAGGTCGTTTATTTTAGTGTAGATTACTATT
>SLGL01000130.1 GCA_007123785.1 Balneolaceae bacterium | reverse complement strand
TCCGAACCAGAACCCTCAGGTTGATCAGCGGCAGTTCGTCATCTTCCACCAAATAAAATTTGATGCCGTTATCCAGTTCAAACATTTCAATATCCGGCCGGTCGAAGCTGTTCAGCGGCGGATACTCGATTTCATCCCAGCTTCGCTGGGCATCAGCAATTTGAATAAATGACAATGACAAAAACAGGAAAAGGGTTATTAGCTTTTTCATGATGATTCTATTTAAATTTCTTAATGAGCTTCGCTTACCTCATCATCCGCATCTACATTTACAATTTTTCCGACGGTACGTCTTTCTTTCACAAGATATTGCTCCGCAACCCGCTGCAGGTCTTCCAGTGTTACATTTTGAAGTTCATCAACATAAGTAAACAGACGTCTCCAGTCGCCTTGTTGACCCTGAATCCGGGCCAGCCGCATAGCAAGACCCATATTGGAATTAAGACTTCGCACCAGGCTGGCTCTTGCATTTGTAATAGCCCGGTCGAGTTCCTGCTGTGTGATGTCTCCTTCTTTTACTTTTTCAAACTCTTCGTAGATCGCCTCTTCTATTTCATCCAGTCCTATTCCCTGATTCGGCAGTGCAAATGTAATAAAGAGGGAAGGATATTTTGATCCCGGAAACCCTGTCGCTGTTTGTACGGCAAGGGCCTTTTCCTCATCCTGGACAAGCCTTCGGTACATTCGGGAGGTTCGTCCATCGGACAAAATAGACGATAGGAGTTCGAGAGCTGGCCAGTCTTCGTGTGTCTGACTTACGGTATGGTAGCCAAGCATCAGAATGGGCTGGGTTTCTTCTTCAATGACAAACCTTCGCTCTCCTCTTTGCCCCGGTTCAATGGTTTTAACTGTGGGTGCCTCATGGGTTGACTCGATCCCGCCAAAATAAATTTCTGCAAGTTCTCGCATTTCATTCGGGTCCACATCCCCAACAATGGCGAATGTGAAATTTTCGTTGGTGTAATAGGTTTCGAAAAAATTACGGGTATCTTCGATAGTAGTTGCCGTAATATCGGATGGCCAGCCAATCAAACTCCTGCCGTATGGATGAGCGGAAAAAGCGATACTCAAAAACTCTTCCCTGAGTCGGCCGAAGGGATCCGAGTCCACACCGGATCGCCTCTCTTCGCGGATTACATCTTTCTCTTCATAAAATTCGCGAAAAACCGGATTCTGAAACCGGTCTGATTCCAGACTGAACCATAACTCGGCCTTATTCTGAGGGAGGCTGTAGAAATAATCGGTAAAATCGTACCCGGTCCTTGCATTCAGGCCGGTGGCTCCCTCCCGGCTGATAATATCATCAAACTCGTTTGTTACCACATATTCGCTGGCTTTCTCCTTGTATCTCTCAAAATCTTCCCAGTGTTGCTCCATCTTTTCCTCATCGGGCCGGGGGCGGTATTTTTCGTTCAGCCAGGCACGATAAGCCTCATCCATTCGGTCGATGTATTCCTGCTCCTCTTCCCAGTTAGTGGTACCTACCGTTTTAGAACCTTTGAAAACCATGTGCTCAAAAATATGGGCTATTCCGGTGTGTCCGGCCGGCTCATCCACACCACCCACATTTACAAACGTTACAAAGCTGGCTACAGGGGCTACTGTTCTCTCCACGATAATAAAATGCAATCCGTTGTCGAGAGTGAATTCAGTAACATTCTCTTCGAAAGCTTCAAGATTTTGAGAAAAGATTGCCACCGGAAGTAAAAGCAGTGCAATCAATATCCCCAAAACCGGTTTCTTGCTGAACTTCATATTAATTGAATTAGTGGTTTTGGTTTACAGTTTTGTGATTACGTGCTGGGTTTGATAAAGATTCACAAAACTTTCACTTGATGATACCCAACGAAACTTCAGAGGTGGATAATGCAATCTTCCTTAAAAAAATACAAGTCTGATTCATATTCCTTTCCAAAATATTTTCAACAAGTTGGCAAAAAAATACCCCGATTTTCGGGGTATTTATTAATATTTATTTAATAATCTGAAAGAGTATTGGTTTCACCATCACCCTTTATTTAACTTCGAATTCTTTTTCTTCCGGCCGGATGGTGATTACCGGTTTTTTCACGTACTGTGCTACTTTTTCGGCGGTTGAACCGAGAATCAAATGTGCGAACCCGCTATGGCCATGTGTAGCCATGATCACAATATCTGCATGTTCTGATGCATACTCTTCGATTTCGTAATGAGCCGAAACACCCTTCTCGATTTTCGTGAACAGCTGAACCGAACGGCTATTCTCTCCATCAGTGATGGTCACTTCATCTTCATACATTACACCGGTTCGTACAACATGCACATTTTCAATTTTTCGCTTATCAAGATACCTGTTTACCCGCTCAATGAGTCCTTCATAAATTGAGACGGCTTCTCCTTTTACAGGATTCCTCGGAATTTCTTCGGAGATACTTCCATATAGCTCTATTACGTGAAATAAGGTAATATCAGCACCGAAAGCATCTGCAAGGGAAACGGCAAGAGGAAATGCACTAAGTGACAGTTCGGATGTATCCGTGGTCATCATTATGTTTTTTACCTTGCTCTTGTCAAACCGGCTGTCTACCGAAAACACAGGCACCCTGGATTTCCGAATCACTCTCTCGGTAGTACTGCCACGTATAAATTTCGATTCATCTTTGCCTCTCGCTCCCATTAAAATCAGATCGTAATCATTTTTTGAGGCATACTCTACAATAGCTTCAGCAGGCCTGCGGTCGATTTTCACCTTATAACTTCCCTTGTTAATCTCCTTGAGGTACTGATCCATCGCCTTTTTCAGTTTCAGCTCAGACTCATCGATAATTTTGGGGTAGATATCTTTGTTCATATCAAGAGGAACACCCAGTTTTTTGATGCTCTCATTAAGATAAGTAAGGGTGGGAATTACATGTATAAAGTCAATAACACCTCCGAAAGTATCGGCAATACTTTGAGCAACAGAATATGAAACTTCGGCTCCCTTTGAGAAATCTGTCGGTACTAATATTTTCTTAAGTTTAATCATGATCGTATTCACCCTTTTTAGATTAATGGTACTACTTCATTATACGGAAATTACAGAGATTTCTTGAATCTTTTGGTACAACAATTGTTAATTCAATTTTTCAATTGAACAGTGAAATTGTCATATATTTCACTCTTTGATGGCTTTTGAGGTGCTATTCAGAATCTTTCTTACGGCCTGTAAAATGGAAACCAGGGCAGTTATTTTGAACTATCCGTCAGAAAAGGTCTGCATTACTCACCTCTTGATATTAAGATTTTTTCCGCAAATATGAGATTCCGATAATCATCAATAACCCAATAATCATACCTGTAATCCCCCCCCTTATGTTGGCCTCCCGTTCTTCTCCCTCCGGTTCAAGCCAGGGAATAAAAGGCTCGCTCGAAATAATGTTTCTGGACACAGCTTCAACCTGAACATGATCTGCTCCGGAACCTTCCACCTCAATATATCCGCTGATTCGCTTAAATCGGGGTGCGTTCGGTGCTTCTTCTTGTTCCATTAACCCCTGAACGACAGGGTCATCAGCAGACAACACTTGCACATCTCTTACCGTATCTTCATACTGTCTTTCCTGGAATGGCCAGATAACGTAGAGT
>SLGL01000477.1 GCA_007123785.1 Balneolaceae bacterium | reverse complement strand
TACAAATCAATTTTGAACTCCAAACCCCCGCCAGTATTCCCCAGAGGCCGAAAATAATTTTTAAATCACCGAAAATAGTTGATTATAGGGTCTCAAATCCTCAAGTTGGGTTAAGTTCTGTAGTGTCTGTTTATTCCAGAATTAAGATGTTGCAAAGATATTTTGTTACAACCCGGTAAAAAAAAGCCAAAAAATAAGCCAGTTTTTGGAAGTATTTTAGTGTTGTCAAAGATAAAAAGACGGGTAATTCATCGGGCCAGGTTTGCAAAAATAAACCAATTAAAATGCTTTGGCTGATTCCGGATCGACTCGTTCGATGATTTTCCCCCACTTTAAACGATGGCACGAAAGTAGATTCAATAACTGGATGTTGAATTTTTAAGAGATCATCAGTATCAGATCTGCAGCTATCTGCATATCAGCTGTCTTTACTTTACATGATGACAGTTCATGCCATGTCAGTATGGTCTATTTTAATATTGCCAATATAGAATTATCTAAAATATAGCTTATTTGTATTTAAGCACAAAACAGGCCAACCTTATATTCTGCAATTTGCTAAAGTTCATTTAGCTGTACATAACAGCTTTTATTCAATGGGTTATCACCTTTTATAATGAAAGTAGTCTTCGTTGAAATACAGCATAAAAATTGAGGGCTTGTGCACTGTTATTTTATCTTCCTCATCATTAGCAAAAAGAAGCTTAAAGCTCTATATTTAAAACTGTTTTATTTTAGAAAAAATGAGCAGGATAAAGGCAAATTCAGGCAGAATTTTAACTTTTTAAACTCTTGACAGCATTGGAAACGGAAGCGACTGCACGATCGGTAAGTATTGAATTATTAATTGAGTTCGAAGACAAGGGCATACTCAACTACACTGCGTCAAACGAACTGGAGCCAAGAGAGAGGGCACAGGTACGAGAATATGTTCAAAATATCCTGAGGCGCAAAAGCTACCTTGATTTTATTATTGGTCAGTTTTCAAGTATCGGAATCACCGAAATGAAACCAATGCTAAAAAATATACTCCGACTGGGACTGTATGAACTCGTTTTTATGGGCGGAACCCCTGATTATGCTTCTATCAACGAAGCTGTTGAGATCGCCAAACTAAAACTCGGGTCCAAGTCGGGCGATTTGGTCAACGCTATTCTCCGGAACATCCAGCGCGATATCAACAACCTGCCCAAACCTGCTTTTGAAGACCGCACCAAATTGGTGGCAACTACTTTTTCGCATCCCGAATGGATGGTAAAACGATGGGTGAAACGATTTGGAGAGCGCGAAGCATTCCAGCTCATGCAGGCAAACAACCAGAGACCAGTTCACTACGTAAGGGTGAACAATCTGCGCACCAAAACCGAAAATTTTAAGTTACGGATGGAAAAACTGGACATCCAGTTCGAAGAGAGCGAGTGGCTTCCTGGTTATTTTAAAGTAGATTCTGTGGGGCCGTTTATTGCTAAAGATCTTCTGAAAAAAGGCATCTGCCTGGTGCAGGATATCGCGGCGGGTTTTGCACCCACCATTCTTGAGCCCATGCCCGGCGAAATGATTTATGACCTTTGTGCAGCTCCCGGCACCAAAAGTATTGTAATGGCCGATATGATGAATGGCGAGGGTACAATCGTGGCTGTAGATATCAATCCCAACCGCCTTGAGCTGCTGGCCCAAAGTGCAATGGATTACAGCGCCGAGAACATTAAAATCCGAAGGGATGATGTGCGAAATCTGAATCTGAAACTCGCTGATGGTGTCCTGCTTGATGCACCCTGTACAGGTACCGGTGTTTTGAGCAAACGGGCCGATTTGCGCTGGAAGCGAACCGAAGAAGATCTTGAAAATTCTGTAAAACTCCAGGAAGAACTGCTGGATGAAGCTGCCAATCATGTCACTCGCGGCGGACGCCTGGTTTACAGCACTTGCTCACTCGAACCGGAAGAAAACTGGGAACAGATCCAAAAATTCCTCGATAAATATGACAATTTCGAACTTGAACCTCTGGATGAATTCCTGCCTGAAGAGGTACTCGCTGAAGATGGATTGGCTTATCAAACTTTTCCGCATATTCACGGGTGTGACGGACACTTCGGCGTAAGATTAAAAAGAGTGAAATAAATTTTTGAAAACCGGAAAAATGCAAATATACATGATGTAAGCCACTGGTATTTTTGCGTTTCTGCGGGTAAAATACCTTTCGATTTATGAGTAATACAGAGGATATCCCCAAGCAATACGACCCATCTGCTACTGAAGAAAAGTGGTATCGTTACTGGGAAGAAAACGGATTCTTCCAATCCAAACCGGATGATCGTGAAGCGTTTACTGTAGTAATCCCGCCTCCGAATGTAACGGGTGTTTTGCACATGGGCCATATGCTTAACAACACCATTCAGGATGTTCTGGTGCGCCGTGCTCGCATGCTTGGCAAAAATGCCTGCTGGGTGCCCGGAACCGACCACGCATCTATCGCCACAGAAGCAAAAGTGGTACAGAAACTTCGTAAAGAAGGCGTTCAGAAGCGCGATCTTTCGCGTGATGATTTTCTGAAACATGCATGGGAGTGGACCGATGAGCATGGAGGGATTATTCTGCAGCAGCTCAAAAAACTCGGTGCCTCATGCGACTGGAACCGGACACGCTTTACTCTGGAAGATGAGCTGTACGAAACGGTTATCGATTGCTTTATTGATCTATACGAGCGCGGATACATCTACCGCGGACAACGAATGGTGAACTGGGATCCCGCCGCTCAAACAGCACTGAGCGACGAAGAGGTCATTCACAAAGATGTACAGTCTAAACTCTACCACGTTCGCTATCCCATTAAAAATTCAGATGAGTATGTGACTATCGCCACTACGAGGCCCGAGACGATCCTGGCCGATACGGCGGTTTGTGTGAACCCGAATGATGATCGCTACAAGAGCCTCATCGGAAAGACCGCCATCATCCCGATGGTTAATCGTGAAGTGAAAATTATTGCTGATGAATATGTAGATCCTGAGTTCGGAACCGGCTGCCTGAAAATTACTCCGGCTCACGATACGAACGATTACGAATTGGGAGTGAAGCATAATTTGGATATTATCGATATGCTGAATCCTGATGGAACCGTGGCGGAACAGATCGGGTTTTATACCGGCAAAGACCGGTTTGAGGCGCGAAAACTCATTGTTAAAGATCTTGAAGAGCAGGAGCTGCTGGTGAAGATTGAGGA
Organism: Balneolaceae bacterium; assembly: GCA_007123785.1. Classification (GTDB taxonomy): domain Bacteria; phylum Bacteroidota; class Rhodothermia; order Balneolales; family Balneolaceae; genus Rhodohalobacter. The sequence continues at coordinate 392 of SLGL01000477.1, read as the reverse complement.
TGCTCCGAATAAAGTAGGTTACTCCGAACGGACGGATGCGGTCATCGAGCCGCGACTTTCCCTTCAGTGGTTTTGCAAAATGGATGAACTGGGCAAACCGGCCCTCGAAAATGTGATGAATGAAAACATCCGCTTTCACCCTGCAAAGTTCAAAAACAGCTATCGCAACTGGATGGAAAATATCCGTGACTGGTGTATTTCGCGTCAGCTCTGGTGGGGGCATCGTATTCCTGCCTGGTATTACGGAGAGGGAGACGAAGAGTATGTAATCGCCAAATCCGCGGATGAAGCCCTTCAGAAAGCGAGGAAAAAATCGGGAAAAAGCGATTTAACAGAAACAGCAATCCGCCAGGATGAAGATGTGCTCGACACCTGGTTTTCATCGTGGCTCT
>SLGL01000071.1 GCA_007123785.1 Balneolaceae bacterium | reverse complement strand
TTTCAGCAGTATCTTGATTCACGGCTGAATAAGCTGATTTCTTTTCTGGAGGATGAGGAGTTCAGCCAGGATTCGCCAGAAAGTTTAAACTATTTTATTTCAGATTATCTCTACGATGAATCCAACCTCCCTGCATCAAGAAAAGCAGAATCCACAAAACATCACCGTTTTTTTGAAATTTGCAATGACTACTATGAACTGATCCGGGATATTGACCAAATAAAAACCGTCCTGATTACAGAGGCTTTTCAGGAAATAGATGAATTCAGAAAAAAAATATCATATAACTCTGGCACAGTTACTTATGATAGTCTCTTAACAAATCTTCTTGAAGCTTTAGAGCAGCCTGGAAGGGGTGATTCTCTTGCGAAGGAATTGCTGAAAAAGTATCCATTTGCCCTGGTGGATGAATTCCAGGATACTGATCCTGTCCAGTATGGCATTCTTGATGCGATCTATCCGCACGATTTCGAAGAGAGTGGGCTGCTGATGATTGGCGACCCGAAGCAGGCGATATATGCGTTTCGGGGGGCCGATATCTACACCTATTTCGGGGCGAGGGAGTCGTCCGCTGAAAACCTCTATACACTTCAGAATAATTACCGGAGTACACCAAGGCTCATTAAAGCAGTAAATCACCTCTTTTATCATGAACACCAGTCATTTATAGATGATAATGTAGAATATTTCAAATCAAATTCCGGAAAGAAAGAGATTGCGGATGAGTTTGTTATGGATGGTGAAGCTGGGGGTGTTTTCAGAATTACAGCCAAAAGTGGTGTTGATGGTAATAAAGCCGATGCAAAAGAATTCACTTTTCGGCAAACTGTGAACGAAATTGCACAGCTACTTGATCTCGCTGAGGGAGGGGAAGCAACCATAAAAGGGCGCCCTCTGCAGGCGGGAGATATAGCTGTCCTGGTCTACGGCCATCAAGATGCTTTTGAGATCAAACAGATGTTAAAAAAGATTGGTGTAGATTCAGTTACGCAGTCCAGACAACAAGTTTTCGAGACATTTGAAGCGCACCGTCTTGAGCTATTGATGCCTGCTGTCCTGGATCCGCTGAACAGAACAGATCTGAACAATGCACTCACCACCGGTTTTTTTGGGGTAGGTCTTTCCGGGTTGTATGAATTGAAAGAAGACGAAAAAAAACGCCAGGCATTGATCGATGAGTTACAGATGCTCAGCGAAATTTGGACGAATGACGGCTTCTATCCAATGTTCCGGTCATTGATGGTAAAGGACAACCGGCTGGCTGAACTTTCGCGTCTGAATGATGCGGAACGGGTTTTGACCAACCTTTCACAACTGGCGGATATCTGCTCAACAGCGGAAAGAGAGGGCGGACTTGATCCGCACTCCTTATTCTCATGGTTCAGAAAAGAGAAAGCTGAGCCCGGTGAAGATGATGAACGAACACTACTTTTGGAGAGTGATCAGAACCTGGTGAAGATCAGTACGGTTCACAACAGTAAAGGTTTGCAGTTTCCGGTGGTTTTTTGCCCTTCATTATGGGAAGGTCGCGACCGGGTGAAGGATAAAATTATCCCTTATCACCAGGAAAACACTCGTAATGTAGTATTGAATATCGATCAGCAAGACAATGACCAACGGAGAAATGCAGAGGATCAGTTTCTGCTTGAATCAGTTGCTGAAGAAGCCCGTAAAGCGTATGTGGCAATGACCCGTGCGAAGTATGTCTGCCACCTTTTCTGGGCCTCTCATACCAGCTCGGTTTGTTCGGGACTTGGTGCCATCCTGCTGGGCAAAGATCAGGTGGAAAAAGCTGTTCGGGATAACGGAAAAGTTAGTAATAAAGGAGATATCACAGATAAACTTTTTCTGGAACGTCTGAAGGATCTGGCAGAAGAATCTTCAGATACGATTGATCTGAAAATCCTGGAGGATGCTGAAGTTAGGAAAACGAAAGTCAAGAAAGCGGGGCGCATTACAGAAAAATTGCTATACGAACCTTACAGTGGGAGGAAAGAGCTGCAGGTGCAGCGTAAACTGGGGAGTTTCTCCTCACTGGTGCACCACAAGTCAGAACCTCACCAGCCCGATTATGATCAGGTGATGGAGAACTATCTCGGATTATTCGATAAGACTGAAGAAGAAAGCCGTGAGCTGAACATATTCACATTCCCGCGCGGTGCAACGGCCGGAACAGCGATCCATAAGCTGTTTGAGCATAACGACTTTGATTTTACCGAAGCCTCCGAAGCCGATTACTCCGGTATGATCGAAGAAGTTCTTGACCAATACCGGATCAGTTCGAAATGGGTGCCTTCAGCGCAGCAAATGATTCGTGAAGTAACTACTTCTCACATTCCCGGTGTGAGTCTGGATAAGATGGAGAAAAAAGATCAGCTTCGGGAAATGGAGTTTTATTTTCCAGCTTCGGAAACATCGGCCGACCGCTTGTTTCGAATTATCCGGGATGGAGAACGTCCTTCACCTCAGTTTCAGTTTGCTAAACATTTTATGACCGGTTTTATCGATTTAATCGTACGCCAGAACGGCATATACACCATCCTCGATTACAAATCGAATCATCTTGGTGATTCACTTGCCGATTATACACCTGAGCGGCTTAAACTGGAAATTGAAGAATCAGGCTATGATCTGCAGTATCACCTCTACACACTGGCTCTGAAAAAATATCTTGAAAAACGAATACCGGATTTTGATTATGAGAAGCAGTTTGGCGGCGTAGCCTACCTGTTTGTACGAGGAATGAGAAAAGGCTCCCAAAACGGCATCTGGTTTCACAAACCCGAACTAAAAATCATCAAAAACCTCGAAAAAGAACTGTACAACGGGTCGCTGACCCGTTCCTCATAAACTCTGCAAACCCCTGAGCTGTATGAAAGAATGAATCCTGATTTCAAAACCATAAAACAAATGATATTGTACTCAACCCCCAAGTGCCGGACAAGCTGTCCACCGTACAATTATGAATAATTGGTGGAATGATGGTACCCGGTCTGGATGGATCGGGACATACGAAATTGAACTGATCCGTTTTTTGGAACAGGAGTTCGGAAATATGACCGAAGAGGAAAAACTGTGTGTAGTTTTTTCATCTCTTTTTCTGAAGGCCGGACATACTTCGCTGCCGCTTAAGATTCCACCTAAATCCTGGGTAAAACAACTTGACCTGGAGGTTGAATCTATAAATCAATTTTCTGATCAGCCGATCCATCCTTCACAACTTGCTGAAAGCCGAATTATCGGGAATGGAAGGGGTGAAAGTCCTTTCAAACTTGAAAATGAAAACATTCTGTTTCGGAGAATCCGAAATTACGAATTATCAGTAGCAAACTGGATTTCCGGTTTGGAAGCTGGCCAGCCGTCCAGGCATGCATTGCCTGAAATTTCAAGACATCTGGATTCACTTTTCAAAGAAGAAGAGCCTGGAATCAACTGGCAGAAAGTAGCCGCTGTGATGTCTGTTATCAAACCGTTTTTGATTATTTCGGGCGGTCCGGGAACCGGAAAAACCACCACGGTTGCACGGATTCTGGCTCTGCAGCAACGGTTATCCGGCCGAAGATTGAGTATCGCTCTGGCAGCACCCACCGGAAAGGCTGCAGGAAGAATGGGTGAATCGCTGAACCGTGAGCTGAAAATGATCGGGCTGAGTGATGAAGAGATCCGGCATATTCCAAAAGAAGCAAAAACAGTTCATCGTCTGCTCTCAGGGACCGAAAACCGGGGCTTATTGCCGCCTGTTGAAAAAAAAATATTGCACCACGAGCTGGTGATCGTGGATGAAGCGTCTATGATCGACCTAACGCTGATGTACCGGCTGATTACCCATCTGAGTGAAAAAACACGCCTGATCCTACTGGGCGATAAAGATCAGCTTGCTTCAGTAGAAGCGGGTTCGGTTTTTGCCGATCTGTGTCAAAAACCAGGCAACCAATTTTTGTCTGAGACAGCAATCTTGCTGGAAAAGGCCGGTGCAGGGAAAAATCTGCCGGTATCAGAGCAATCCGTTATCGACGATTCGATTGTTTATCTGACCAAAAGTTACCGTTTTGAAAAGAACAGCGGAATTGGAAAACTCGCGGAGATCATTAAAGATGGAGATTCTAATCCGGAAGTTACTTCAGAATTGTTTACTTCATTTGATGATCTGAGTCATTCTGCTTTTCAGTATAACAAAACTGATTTTGAGAAACTTTTGAATGGTATTGAAAAAAGACTTGGCAAGTGTAAAGAACTGGGGCATCCTGAAGAGCTGCTCGGTTTTTGGAAAAAGTCGATCTGGCTGGCTGTGCTCAGGCGCGGGCTGGTCGGAACCGAAAGGCTGAACCGGCTTGCTGAAGAGCAGATCGCAGCGAGAAGAATTGCTGTTTTTGAACAAGAGTGGTATCACGGCAGACCGGTGATCATTACGAAAAATGATTATAACCTGGGTGTTTTTAATGGGGATCTGGGAGTTTGTGTCCGCAGTGAAAAAGGTGAATTGTGGGTTCATGTTGAATCGGGTTCACAGGTCAAGCGGATCAAACCACAGCGTTTAATGCATGCTGAACCGGCTTACTTTCTTACGGTGCACAAAAGCCAGGGATCGGAATTTGAGCACGTTAACCTGCTGCTTCCGGCACAAGATACTTCCATTTTAACGCGGGAGTTGATCTACACGGCCGTCACAAGAGCCAAAAACCAATTCTCACTCTATGGAGAATTGTCACTTTTTGAAAAAGGAATCAGCAGAAAAACCGTGAGATTTACCGGACTGAAAGAGAAGCTCTAAATAATGAATCGATCAAAACCGTTTGATCGATTCATCCCATTTCTCTTGCAGTTTTTTATTGTTGATGATCAGTGACAGATAGGTGGCAACGTGGTGCTGATGCAGCGCTTCAGTTTCCCAGAGTTCATATGAATGTTCACATCGGCCGCTGAGTAAAAATTTATCCTTAATTTCTTCATATTTTCCTTCTATTCCGTGAAAAAGTTCATCGATGATAATATCAGGCCTGCCGTAGAAAGGACCGCACCCTTCATGATCATAAATCGTAAGTACACCCTGTTTTGACCACCAGCAGAATGGCGCAATGTCGAGTGAGTTTACAAATCGGAAATAGGGGATACCATCAAGCATTTGTTCAAAATACCGGTTGAAATTCTTACCGCCCGGTGTAAGCCCTGCGAAACTGAGTGGAACCAGGGTTGATTGGTCTCCATTCTTGCCAGCGTTCAACAGGTAATTCAGATATAAAAAATAGGGAGGTGTTATTGTCGCTCCAAGGCTGTGGCCTGTGATATAAATGATCGATGGCTTTGGCGATAGAGAATCAAGAAATTCGCCTGCACTTTTTTTAGTTACGGGATCGGGAAGTTCATTTAGCAAGATCCGGGTTCCTATGTGAGTGCCTCTTGCAATTGTGGCGTTTTCCGGTGCGGCGGGGTCCAGGTCCCGGATCGATTCCATCACGCCGGTATCAAAATCCTGGCTGAACCATGAACTGAGGCTATACGGATTTGTACCCCGAATTACGACCATCATTTTTTGTTCCTGTTTGGCCTTCGCGATAAACATACAGGCATCCGACTCAGAAACCATATCGGGATAATGCCAGGCTGGCCCCCATACAACCTCCCATCCTTGTGCGGAAACGGCATTGTCAATTTGTTTCGTCCATTGTTTTCGTTCATAATCTGTGTGGTCAATACCTCCACCGGTATAAGCGATATTATTAAAGAGCGCGGCCAACTCCGGCAAAGTCAATGAACTCTTTTGGGAAAGTACATTTCGAGCTATTTTTAACTCATTATGAATATTTTCTTGTAATTTTTTCAGATCCATTTCGCTGACTTCTTCTTTCGGCTTATCTCCCGGACTATTATTATTCTGATTCTCCATGATGGTTGATTTATTGAGTTGAAAGTGATTTTCAGGCTAATATGGTTTTTAATACCACTTTTAAATATTAAAAAATGCTAATAATGCCAAGTAATTTATGTATAACTGCAGAGTAAAGGTCAAGGTGGCCGTTATCTCCGTTAGAAGGTTAAAGGTATTAATAGACCTGGGTAATCAGTTCTTTATGATAAGCCTGTATCGGATCGCAGGTCAGAAATTCAGCGGCGCCATAAAAGTCTTCTGTCCATATTGATTTTGGAGTATTTATGCCTCGTTGAAAGTAATGTGCACCTGCCCGCCTCTGTTTTTTGTACTGCATGATTTCCTCATAGACCGGGAGAAGAGATTTTTGTGAAATATTGATGTAAGCATCGACCGGAACCCAATTCAGATCAGAAAAAAAGGTAATATTTTCAGGTACTTCATATAATTCGAAGCCTGACAGAATTGAACATACAAACAGAGGCTATCGGATGAAGAACGGCTGGAATATCTACTATTCAGACCCGGAACCGGGGATGGATAACCAGGCCAGAAGACTCGGTGTCAATCATATTATCACAGATTCGCATACCTTGCTGATCTCATCGGAATTTGTGCCGTATCTGTTTCGTTTGTATCTGGATGATTTGTACTGAGACCCGGTCACCCGTCCTCCGTCCCCGGTCAGTTTGGAGTTTGGAATTCTTGAATTTGTAAACTGCCTCTTGTCAACCCGGCCGAAGGCTCAATGTAAATTGTATTATCATCAATTCGGATGCCTGTCAGAACGGAACCGGAACCCATGCACTGGTTTCAAAGATCTCGATCAGGTAAAATATCACAACCAGGATCGTACCCAGTACAATAGCTGCTGCGGGCGGATCGAGATGAGTATCGGCATGGGCATAAAAAATTCGCTGAATGATTTCACCAAACAGGGCGGCAATGGCTCCGAAGAATGCGCCGAGCAACAGCATGCCCGAAAGAGCGTATGCCGTGGGTTCCCCTCCTGAGCCAGCCACCATAGCCGTGCTGGCAACCAGAGAGATGTGGTGTGTGACCGGAATTCTTTCAACACCAAGATTCAGAAACAGGAGTGTGGCGGCGCTGATACCAAACGGCAGAAAAACACTCCCCGTTTCGTAAGTAATGAAGGCAGCAAGGATACCCACAACCACACCCAGAGACAATACATGGCTCCACTTGTACTGATGCGGCAGCCATGGCTCTACGAGGAGACGGCTGGAACCTTTCGCCCGGGGTTCCTTTTTTTCGAATGGCACCATATTCATCAGTCCTTTTTTTGCATTTCCGATAATCGGATATTTGAAAAATATGCGGTGCGCAAAAGCAGAAAGCACTACAGCCATTGCGATTGGATCCCATGGCATCGAAAAAATCGAGGAAAGTGTTGCGAGCCAGTATCCCAGGATTCCGAAGAGCCCGCCTACCAGGAGTACATCCGGTTTTGGCCCGAATGCATAGATGATATTTTTCGCCTCACCATATGGAAAACCAGTTTCCATATACCCTTTTTTGGCTGCATAAGCAGAGGCTGCTGCTCCTGCTGCAAAACTGATGTGAGGACCAAAAACAGGGCCAAAACCAATCTGGCCAGTAATAGCAGCAGAGTTGAGTGTATCGGGATCCACACCCATCAAACCGGAATAGTCGCCGCTTAAAATTCGAACTCCTTCGCCGAGCATAACCAAAAATCCGGTGAAAATAAATGCCGGTAATGCCCCGATTGCCGCTCCGAATGCACCACCTGCAAATGCCGCAATCAGCATTCCCAGCATCCATAAATCTGAAAACTCCGCCATATAGTCCCCTTCTGTTTTGTTATGGTTGATTTTATACGACTTGAAAAAAAGCAGAAAAAAAGATGAATAGCAATACGATCTTTATGAATGCTCCCTCAGAAGCTTTTCATACTCCTCCTGTGTATTGATATTTTTTATCTCGCCGGATGTAACCTCAAATGTTTCAACATCTATTTCATCCAGAAATCCCATCACAGATCGCATTCCCGCATTCAGATAATTCTCCAGTTTCGCTGATAATGCGGTTTTCCAAATGCCCAGCAGAGGCTGAATTCTATCAGGGCTTTTTGCGATGATTATATCTGATTTTTGGAATGATTCTTCATGCAAATATCGCAGTGTTTTATTGGTGATCAGAGGAAGATCAACGGGCAGAATGGCAACTGATTCCTGATTGGTATGCTGAAGTGCAGCAAGAATTCCTCCCAGCGGGCCGGCATCGTCCCGTGCATCCGGTATCTGTTTGATGGGTGTGTTAAAGGGCCGGTTTGCCCCAAGCAGGAACAATGTTTCAAAATGTACAGAAGCTTTCGCCGACATCAATTCCAAAAATGTTTGGCCACGAAACAGTAGCTGGCTTTTATCTCTGCCCATTCTGCTGGATTGCCCGCCGCATAATATGTAAAGAGATCGTTTCTGTTTCATTTTTATATAAAGTTTCTTAAAACAGGATTTAAAAATCAAAAAAATCACAGTAATTCCATTCGGCAATTGAATTGTATGGCGGCATTCAGCTTTTTAATTGTTGACACGACACTACTGACTTGTAGCTTATTTTCTGACATGAGCCACAATTCTCAGCGGAGCTCCGCTTCCGTCTTTGATTTTCATGGGAAGAGCGATGACAAAGGCACCTGTGGCAGGTAACCGATCAAGATTAGCTACGTTTTCAAATCCGGGAATATTCTGTTCAAATAAAATCTGGTGGGTTTCGAAGAGTTCAGAGCGGCCATAATCCAGGCTTGGGGTATCCAGACCAACGGCTTTTACAGAACGGTTTTCCACAAGCCATCGGGCAGTATCGGGATGAATGCCTGGAAAGCTCAATTCAGCGGCTCCTTCTTCTCCCCGTTTATCGGTACCGAGATACTGTTCAGCATCGGGCCAGTATGCGCCCATACCTGTGTGGATCAGAAGGATAGCATCGTCGGGTATCACGCCGTGAACGGTTTCCCAGTCGGTCAGATCGGCTACCTGAATCTGATAGTCTCTGTCAGACTCAACCTGTTCGGCCACGTCAACTACAGCAGCCCGCCCTGCAAGTTGGCTGATTTCAATCTGATCCACGGTTTTCCGGTTTTCATAAAAATGGATGGGTGCGTCGAGGTGTGTGCCGCCATGCTCAGCAGTGCAGAACTCATACGATTCGTAATAAAAGCCCGCATCGGTTGTTCCCACAAAAACCGTATCGAACTGAAATGTACTGGATGTGGGCCAGTAGAGTGTTTCATCCGAAAACTCGTAGGTCAGATCAATCCACTCCCCGTCCTCCCATTCATATTTTTCCACTGTTGTACACATGGAAAGGCAGAAAATGATGGCTGCAAAAAAAAGAATTTTTGGTTTCATAAGTGCAAAGATTTGATTCCGGGTTTAACTTTTATCCTGAGTTCGATAAAAAATTTACTTCAACGAAGATATGAAAAGTTAGATTCGATGCTCTGTAAATTGTAGTGTTGCGGGGAGTAATTTTGCATCTCTTTAGCGGAAATCAGCGATTCATCTGCACATCAAAAAAATAAAAAAATTGAAAATAATATGAGTTTTTATAAGGATTAATTTGCATAGTTGTATATTATTTTGTAATAAAAATATATAATGTTCTAATTTCATTGTCATGTTTGATTTGAAACCCATATCCGAACAGTCCATTCCAGCCGCTTTGGAGAAAGCAAAACATTACCGTCTTCTGAATCAACCATGGCAGGCTGAAAGTATCTGCCATGACATTCTCAGTACCTCTCCGGATAATCAATCGGTCATTTATGTCCTTGTTCTTGCAATCACAGACCAGTTTGAGGGATCATCCCGTAAGAGTCTGTCTGATGCACTGGAAGTTGCAGACATGCTGACTGACAGTTATCAGAAAGAGTATTGTACCGGCCTGATCTATGAACGCCAGGCTACTGCCGCCGTTAAGCGAAGAAGTCCGCGGGCAGGTTACATTGCGTACGAATATCTGGTTCGTGCACTCGAGCATTATAAAAAAGCTGAAGAATTCCGTCCGGACATTAATGAGGAAGCCGTTCTTCGATGGAATGCCTGTATTCGGTTTTTGAATAAGCACAAACTCAAACCGGCCAAGGATGAAGGTGGCAGGCAGCCGCTGCTGGATGTGTAGAAATGATTGCATTTTTTTTTGAACTATCAAACCCGACAAGTTTTGGTTGACATGACATGAGTTGGATTACAATTTATCTAACTTGATTAACAGGAGACTGTTATTATGGCTCGTTACGGTCCGAATGAACACGATGTTCTGATTGTAGGTGGTGGGGGAGCAGGTTTGCGCGCTGCCATTGCTGTTGCAGAAACCAATCCCAAATTAAGTATCGCCGTCGTATCGAAAGTATATCCGATGAGGAGCCATACCGTATCGGCCGAAGGAGGGGCTGCTGCCGTAATCAAGCCTGATGACAGTCTTGATGATCATGCCTATGACACCATCTCAGGAGGTGACTGGCTTTGCGATCAGGACGCCGTGGAAGCATTTGTGAAGGAAGCACCTGAAGAGATGATCCGGCTCGAACATTGGGGGTGCCCCTGGAGCCGGGAAGAAAACGGAAGCATTGCGGTGCGTCCGTTCGGTGGGATGAAAAACAAACGTACCTGGTTTGCTGCCGATAAAACCGGCTTCCACATGCTTCATTCGATGTTCCAAACCACATTGAAGTATGATCCGATAGATCGTTACGATGAATATTTTGTAACCAGCCTGCTTGTTGATGACGGACGATGCCAGGGAGTGGTTGCACTTGAACTGGCTACCGGTAAAATAGAACCCATTGCCGCAAAAAGCGTAATTCTTTGTACAGGCGGATGCGGAAAAGTATTTCCATTTACCACCAATGCCAATATTAAAACCGGTGACGGGATGGCAATTGCCTACAGAGCAGGGGTGCCACTGAAAGATATGGAGTTTGTTCAGTATCATCCCACCGGATTGCCGTTTACAGGAATTCTGATTACCGAAGCAGCCAGGGCCGAAGGCGGCAGGCTGCTGAATAAAGACGGTTATCGCTATCTCCAGGATTATGATTTGGGCATACCTGAGGATAAACCGGTACTGCGGTCGATGGAGCTTGGCCCTCGCGACCGTCTTTCACAGGCATTCGAAAAAGAGAAAGAAAAAGGACGGACTCTCAATGGGCCATACGGAGAGTTTGTTCATCTTGACATACGGCATCTCGGCAAAGAGGTGATCGATGAAAAAATTCCGTTTGTACGCGAATTGTGCCGGAAATACGAAAACATCGATCCGGTCCATGAAATGATTCCGGTGAGGCCTGTTGTGCACTACATTATGGGAGGTATTCACACAGATATTAACGGCGAAACACTCCTGGATGGCTTGTTTGCGGCCGGTGAAACAGCATGTGTGAGCATCAATGGCGCAAACCGGCTGGGATCTAATTCACTGACCGAACTGCTTGTTTTTGGGGCCAGGGCAGGAAGAGTGGCGGCAGAATATGCTTCCTCTCAAACGTCATTCGGATCTCGCCTGGAAGCGCTTGCAACGGATGAGAAAAAGCGGATTGAAAAAACCTTTTTTAACAGCAGCGGAAACCGTTCCGAGCGTGTTGCAGACCTCAGGAAGGAAATGCACAATGCCATGGAACAAGGGGCCGGCATCTATCGTACGGAAACGTCTCTGAAGAGTTCGGGTGAAATTCTCGGGGAGCTTCGCGAACGGTTCAAAAAAATCTCGCTTGAAGATAAAAGTTATACCTTTAATACCCAGTTTGTATCAGCCATGGAACTGTCATATATGTTTGATGTGGCTGAATCGATTATTGAGTCCGCACTGCAAAGAACCGAGTCGAGAGGCTCGCATCAGCGAACCGATTTTCCGGAAAGAGATGATCAGAATTTTTTGAAACACAGTCTGTCGTATAAAACCGAACAGGGATCAGCCCGGGTCGAATATCAACCCGTAACCATTACCCGCTGGCCGCCGGGAGAACGCAAATACGGGCGGTGACGAATTCACGGGTCAGGCCTTCGGTTTCGTCACACTTAACCTGCATTATTCACAAATAATAATTGATCAATATTATCTCCATGTCCATCAATAAGATAAACATGTAACATCAAAGAATTATGGAAACCACAATTACTCTGCAGATTCTGCGATATATACCTGAAAAAGATCCCGATCCCTTTTATCAGGAATATGAAGTACCGATTCGGGAGGAGTGGGTGATTCTTGATGCCCTCAACTATATTAAAGACCATATTGACGGAACATTATCATATAGATGGTCTTGCCGGATGGGGGTGTGCGGGAGCTGCGGCATGATGGTTAACGAAAAACCGATACTCACCTGCGAAACATTTCTCGAAAAGTATATGCCGGGCCCGGTTCGTATCGCACCTTTGAACTATTTTGGCGTGATCCGTGATCTTGTGGTGGAGACAGATGGATTCATGGAAAAAGTAAAGCGCGTAAAACCCTGGATTATCCGCGACCGGGAGAAAGCACCATCAGAAGGGGAGTACCTCCAGACACCCGAACAGCTCTCGGAATATAAACAGTACAGTATGTGTATTAACTGTATGCTTTGTTATTCCGCCTGCCCGGTTGTGGGACTGGAGCCGGAATTCATCGGGCCTGCTGCTATCGCTCTCGCACAGAGGTATAATTACGATAATCGGGATGAAGGAGAAAACCAGCGAAATGATGTTCTGCTCGCCGATGACGGAATATACGAATGCACCCTTGTCGGTGAATGTTCCGAAGTTTGCCCCAAAAAAGTTGACCCGGCCGGTGCTATTCAGCGCTATAAAGTGCAAGGAGCAACCGAATGGTGGACATCTGTACTGCTGCCGTTCGGGAAGAAATAGCCCGGAAATCTCTTGGTGAGAAATCCGGGATAGAAACATCCATTTCCAGAACATTTGAAACAGATAACAGATATGAGTACCCGTTACGAACGATACAGGCCGGAATCCTATCATCACAAAATGTCAATTTTCTGGTGGGTGAAAAGAAAACCGTATATGCTGTTCATTATCCGGGAGCTGACAAGCATTTTTGTGGCTGCTTATGCGATCATTCTGATTGTAAAATTGAATGCTTTAAAACAGGGAGCTGAAGCGTGGGAAGCATTGCTCGCATCCCTATCGGGGCCGTTCTCTGTTACACTCCATATTGTTATTTTTATATTCGTTCTTTTTCACAGCATTACATGGTTTAAACTTGCCCCTACAGCCATGGTGGTGAAAATCGGCAAAAAGAAAATACCGGGGCC
>SLGL01000044.1 GCA_007123785.1 Balneolaceae bacterium | reverse complement strand
TAATATTTTTAAATTTGTTAGACGATTCTTTATGGCAATTGTTCGTCTACAAGACTCATTTCCCTGAATTCCCTGTTTTTATTTAATAGCTCTGAATATGTTCCGGCTCCAATTATTTCAGATTGTTTCATCATATATATTGTATCGCAATTTTTCACAGTTGTAAGTCGGTGCGCAATCATTATAATGGTTTTTTCACCTTTAAGTTTTTCTATTGCTTTAATTACATTTCTCTCAGTTATGTTGTCTAGTGCAGATGTTGCTTCATCCATTATGAGCAACTGTGGATTATTATACAGTGCTCTTGCAATTCCAATTCTCTGGCGCTGACCTCCCGAGAGCCGGATGCCACGTTCACCGACCATTGTTTCTTCCCTGTGCTCCAGCGAATTTATGAGTTCCCTAAGTTGCGCAGCATCAATTGCTGTTGCCAGCTGCTTTTCATCAATTTCATCATCTTCAAGGCCAAAGCAGATGTTTTTGCGGATCGTATCATCGAGGAGATAAATATGTTGGGGAATATATCCGATATTTTTTTGCCAGTTATTCAGGTTTTTAAGAATATTTTTCCCATCTGAAAATACACCGCCACTATCGGGTTCAAGAAGTCCCAAAATCAGATCTGCTATCGTAGTTTTACCTGAACCTGACGGACCGACAAATGCAACCGCACTATTCTTTTGAATTCGCAATGATACATTTTCCACGGCGGGAATTTCTGAGTCTGGATAGGTAAAGCATAGATTTTTAAGTTCGATATCTCTTTCAATACCAAAAGATTTTTTGTTTTTACTTAATGATACTCCAGTAGATTGTGAATCTTTATAAAATTTACGGCTTTCAAGTTTTATCAGGTCATTATAAATCGTATTTATGGAATGCAGATGGTAACGGAAGTGGTTCACCTGCTCCATTATCGTATTAATAGATGGTTTTAGTTTTATAACTGCGGCACCGAAAAGTGCTATAATCGGTACAATTGAAGTAACTTCGCGATCTTGTAAAACCATCACAACTGCGATGAAAAGCACACCACTCAGTGCCAACATCTCAACAATTTGCCTCGGCACAGATCTGAGAATTTTACTCCATAAATCGTAAAAACGAATTTTATCAGCGTGAAGATTGAACTCTCGTAAAAAAAAGTTTTCTCTTTTTAGTACTTTTGCATCTTTAAACCCCCCCAGCCCTTCAAGCAGCGATTTCATCATAAAATTACGATGGTTTAGTGCCTCATTTCCATAACGCAGAATACTCTTTTTTGTAAGCTCCAAAAAGAGAATTGAAAACCCGCCAAAAAGCAAAATACCTACACCGGCAATGAATGGTTCCGTATAAATTAATGCCGAAACGATTAGGACTGTCATGAGACTGTGGAGAGTAATAGTCATAATGGGTTTAAGGGCTCCGTCGAGAATACTGCCAGCCTCATTACTTATATTTCGTACCAATTCAGAAGAGTTCCGCCCCAAAAAAAACATATATGGTGAATGCATATATGCTTTGAAAAGCCTGTTTTTAAGAAACAGTTTCCTGTTTAACATAAACTTTTCATTCGTATAGTCATAAAATAACATGAACAGATTTTTAACCAGGAAGATCAAAAACAGAGCAATAGAACCAAAAAGTGCCAATTCCGCCTGAGTAGTAATATCCAGTGAGACAAGAATATCGCCCAATACTGGCAGGTTAAGTACCTGATCGGCATCAAGAACTGCAATTACAAAGATCGGAACCATACCAACACCCAAAAGTGCCAAAACAGACGCTACAACCATCATCAAAAACAGAATAGCAATTTTATAGAAATCTCCGTCTGGTAAGAGATCAAATATTTTTTTAAATGATTCCTTCATGTTTTCAATGGCGGTGAATAATATGTGCGTTATCTTTGCAATATCTTAGAAAGATCAAGATTCTGCCTGTCTTAAAATTTTATATCCGTTTTTAACTAAAGTTTTTTCTTTTTTAAAAAGCTCAATATCAGCCTGAACCATGTCGTCAATCAGACTTTCCAGATTATGAGAAGGCTTCCAGCCAATTTTTTTCTTTGCTTTTTCGGCATCACCTATTAATAAATCTACTTCCGTGGGCCGAAAATATCTCGGGTCTACTTTAATAACTACATCTCCTTCTTTTTTAGAAAAACCATTTTCCGGGGAGGCATATCCGTTTTTATTAATTTTTTTAATAATACCAACTTCTTCGTTGTTACTTCCTTCAAACCTGAGAGAAATACCAACTCTACTAAACGAATGGCGAATAAAATCCCTGACAGTTGTAGTCTCCCCGGTTGCTATCACAAAATCTTCTGGTTCTTCCTGTTGAAGCATGAGCCACATTGCTTCCACATAATCTTTTGCATGCCCCCAATCGCGACGAGAATCTAAATTACCTATGTGAAGTTCATCTTGTAAACCAAGAGCTATTTTTGCCGCAGCTCGTGTTATTTTTCTGGTTACAAATGTTTCACCCCTTCTTGGCGATTCATGATTAAATAAAATGCCGTTACAGGCAAACATGTTATACGCTTCTCTGTAATTTACCGTAATCCAATAAGCATAGATCTTAGCCACTGCATAGGGTGAGCGAGGATAAAACGGAGTTTTTTCGGACTGAGGCACTTCCTGGATAAGCCCGTAGAGTTCTGATGTAGAAGCCTGATAAATTTTTGTGGTCTTTTCCATTCCAAGCAAACGTACGGCTTCGAGGATACGCAATGTTCCAAGCCCATCGGCATTAGCTGTATATTCCGGGGTTTCAAAGCTAACCTTTACATGGCTCATAGCGGCAAGGTTATAAATTTCGTCAGGTTTCGTATCCTGTATGATTCGGGTAATATTCATCGAATCAGTCATATCCCCATAGTGCAGAATCAAATTTCTATTTTCAATGTGGGGGTCTTCGTAAATATGGTCGATACGATCTGTATTAAATAAACTGGCTCTCCTCTTAATTCCGTGAACGGTATACCCTTTTTCAAGTAATAATTCTGCGAGATATGAGCCATCCTGGCCTGTGATTCCTGTAATAAGAGCGGTTTTGTTACTCATGAAGCTGATCTTGATATTTATTAAAGGTGAAAATGAACCTTAAAGCGAGATTAGTAAATTCAAACGGGAAATATCAGAATTAAAAGAAATCTATCGAGAACTTTTAAACAGTTAAATTACAGATTGTTGCTCTTTTTAAAAGAAGTATTAATTATTTATCTCTCAAACAGTTTTCATTTTTTTTCCTCTTAATAAAAATATAAAACCACTTACCTGTTTTTCTAAAATAATTAATAAATATTAAAATAATAATAAACAAGCAAGTGGTATGTAAAGCTCTGCTTAATCGCGTAATCGGTCTATAACAGTAAACATCAGAATCGTAGTGTTAAGAATAGAAGTAGTGAGAGCAATCGTCTCCTGAGGTGATAATTGCTGACCAACCGGTTTTTCAGGTACAATGATTGTAGCTCCTGCCTCTACCGATGGGTTGCTTCTAATCCTCAGAAAGCTCCGGACTCTGTCAACCTCACCATTTGCATAAACAACATAGGCTCTGTGACGCTGTCCTCGGTCTGTAGTTCCCCCAGCAGCGTCAATGTAACCTTGCAGCCCCCGGCCGGGTACAAATCTCATCGTTACCGGAGATAAAACGCCCCCCTC
>SLGL01000149.1 GCA_007123785.1 Balneolaceae bacterium | reverse complement strand
GTTAAATTTCGCAGCGTTTGACAGGGTGTTTTTTAAAAAAAGTTTATATTGAATTATAAGTTGATAACAATTAAGTGCATTTCGTTTTCAAATAATTTTAGTGTGAGAAATGCGGGTTAACTTGTTTCGGGCTACCCTCCTCTATATTTACAGAGATGTCTTTTATACCAGGTTCATGCTTCTTCTGCCTGAATAACCCATCAGCCAATCGTAATTTCGAGCTGATCGTAGGCCAGACGTACATGAGGAGGCAGACGCCGGTTGCTTTCCTCGTGATTTACGTAGGTGTTCATGTGGATCAGGTAGGTTTTGGGGATTTTCAGCTCTTCGGCCACCTCAACTGCCTCGGGTATTGTGAGGTGAGTGGGATGCGAGGGCCCCCATCTCAAGCCGCTAAGAACCAGAACTTTGCTTCCCCTTACCTTCTCTTTGGTAGATTCGGGAATCTCCTTGACATCCGTCATGTATGAAAAATCGTTCACGCGGTAACCGGTAACATCGATATATCCGTGATTGTAGGGTAGCGGGGTAATTTCCACATCGCGAAATGTTTTCGGTTTATCAATTACATTCATATCCAGCGAAGTGGATCCGGGATATTTGTTTTCACCGAACATGTAGTCAAATCGTGTCTTGATCGATTCGATCACCTGTTTTGTGGTGAGCAGGGGAACCGGACCTTTTTGCATGTAATTGTAGGAGCGCAGATCATCAAGGCCGGCGATGTGATCCATATGCTCATGGGTAATCAGTACCAGGTCTATCCGGTCAACACCAGAGCGAATGGTCTGAATGCGGAATTCCGGACCCACATCAATCACTATCGATGAATCTTCGGTTTGAAGCCATACCGAACACCGCGTTCGCTGGTTTCGCGGATCGCCATCGATCATATCTTTTCCAAATCCGCCCGCAACAGGAACCCCCATCGAGGTGCCGGTTCCGAGAAATGTACATTTCATCAACGGTTTATTCTCCTTCAAGCTGTTTTTCTGCAGATTCGAACCTGTCGAGTCGCTTCCAGATCTGTTCAAGCTCCTTTCGTACGGCCGGTTTTATAAAAAGATCATCCGTATTGACGCTTTTAATCACTTTTGCCAGTATGGCAGCCTGCAATTCGGGCGGACGGTTTTTGTTGATCACGACCAGCTTTTCACCTTCAATAATGCACTGATCTCCCCGAAAGGCCCCTCTCTCTTTACGGATGGTGTACCCGCCCTTCTCACTAAGTGATTCGAGTTCAAGAAGTAATTTTTCTATTTTCATTCCATTTTAATTCGGTGACTAAAAGCCAATGCCGATGGTAATATTGTGCGAAGCAAAATCGTAATCATTCAGGTCACCTTCAATCCTGTAATTCCGGTAATCAAAAGTGTAACCGATGGATAGGGCATAATTCCCGAAAACATTGTGGATGAGCAGGGCGGTATTTCCATCAACCCGGAAGAGGCTGCCCCCAAACAGAGATCCCTGGGAAAAACTGAACCCGTAATTGGGTGTTGCTTTAAGGCTGAGGCTAAAACGATCCCCTATCCGAAATGCCGAAGAGAGACCGGACCCGAACACCAGTGAACTCTGTTGAAATTCTGCTTCTGATGCATTCTGGCGCACTTGCATCAAATCGGTTGTTAGCTGGATGGGAATAGCGATCAGCAGAGATTCCTCTCGTTTAACGGGAAAATTGTTATAAAGCCGTCCGGCAATGTTTACAAACGAATTGTCGTTCATTCCGGTCATGGCTCCACCGAATGCCAGGCTGATATCTAACCCGGGGCTGTCGAGGCGCAGTCGAATAACGCTGTCGTTAAAATCAAGGCGGTCGGCCTCTGTAGCACCTTCTCCCTTATACGTAAAATCACCCAACTCCCAGCCAATACCCAGCACTGTGGTAGAACCAAGAATGCGCTGGCGCTGAGGTTCTGGATCATCTATAGAAAACATTTGAGCCTGCAACTCTTGTGCAGAAAAGCTAAATAGTAAAGCCGAGCCCAGTAAAACGGAAAAAAACCTGAGAAATAAATTCATTTTGGAATGATATATTGATAAAAATGATTAAACCCTGAAAATAGATGGATACTTTTATGAAAACAATAATTGCACTCATAACCGGATTAATATTGATGACTGCCACTGATGAACGAACCAACAGCATCTATCAATATGAATTAAACTTAATAAACGGAGAAAAAATTTCACTGAATGAATTTAAGGGTGATGTTTTACTTATTGTAAATACCGCTTCAGAGTGTGGTTTTACCCGCCAATACGAAGGCCTTCAATCGTTATACGAAGATTATTCTGAACAGGGCTTTAAAGTTCTTGGTTTTCCAGCCAATAATTTTGGTGGCCAAGAACCGGGAACGGATGAGGAGATTGCACAGTTCTGTGAAATGAACTTTGGTGTCAAATTCCCGCTTTTCTCAAGGATTTCAGTTAAAGGCGAAGATCAGCACCCATTATTTGAAATGTTGACATCTATCGAAAATCCCGACTTTACGGGTGATATTTCCTGGAATTTTGAAAAATTTTTGATAGATCGGAACGGAAATCTTGTAAGAAGGTTTAAGAGTAATGCAGAACCTGATGGAGAAGAGTTGATAAGCGCTCTTCAGTCAGTGTTATAAGAATTTTATATAAGCTTACATACATCCCATCACCATCCCGATAAAGGGCTTCGGTTGACCCCGGAGCCCTTATTTTTTCATGATATCTAACAACCATTCTTGATATCAAATAATACTAATTAGCTATTGACATCGTATCTGCAAGGTCAGTATATTTAATTCTATCAAAAATTTGATTTATCAGGTTGATCGTTCAATTGGTTAGAACGCCTGTCCCGAAGCCTCGGGAAGGTCGTGTGTTCGAGACTTGAACTTTGAAGTTTGAATAATTTGATTTAATGGTCCGGTAGTTCAGTTGGTTAGAACGCCTGCCTGTCACGCAGGAGGTCGAGGGTTCGAGTCCCTTCCGGATCGCTTTAGAAGCTGCTCATTTAAATTTGGGCAGCTTTTTTTGTTTTAACTATTACCAAGTCTATTCCTGATGCACTATTTATACATTCTTTATAGTGAGAATATCGACCGGTATTACACCGGTCAATCAGCCAATATTGACCAGAGGTTAAAAAAACATAATAATGGCCATTCTTCAGGTTTCAGAAGTTTATTATTAATACCCCGGATTTAACGGGAGTCATCAGTGGCAGTGATTTATGAAAAGTCCTTGTGGACTCGGAAAAGTCGCCAGTTCCTATCTCTTTGTACCGCCTTGCCGGTCGTTAATTTATTCAATTCGTCTTTCTGTTTTTGGGTTTGACCGGTATCAAATTTTCTCTCAGAGTAAATGATACGTTAACTATGAGGGGGATTTCAGACAGTTAACGAATTTGATATGGTTAAAAAAAAATCGCTCCGCGGCTTCTTCTCATCAGCCGAAAACCGGCTGTTCGGCCCCATTTACTCCGGCAATTTTCAGACAGAGTGTGAGTACAAGCCCATATCCCAGGTGCATGGTGAGTGCAGCCAGTAAGATCAGCCCGGGATACCACGTATCAGAATAAAACATGCCTATAGAATCCCCCGCAGCAGATGCCGCCAGGGGCGCTACAACCAGGGCGGCAACCAATGAAATAAGGATGCCGTATATCAATCCCTGCAC
>SLGL01000231.1 GCA_007123785.1 Balneolaceae bacterium | reverse complement strand
TGGGTTTTTACTGAACATTCAATTTAAAATGATTTCTTTCTTTCTTTTTCTTATTGTTAGCAACAGTTTTTCAATGCTTCAGATAGAGTACTCATTTGAATTTGAAAAAAATATTTGCTCTGGTTGGGCAAAAGCAGTTTAAAATAAAAGTTGATAAAAGGTGCTTATCCATACGGATTTGTTGCTATTATCAAATCATTCGAGATTTTGACCCCGGTCTGTATGTCTGCCGAATGTATACGGCATAAATCAATCGATAAAAAAAGTACTAAGAGCTCTGTAAACATACTTAAACTTACATGAATTAAGAAAGTGATGTTTCTAATTTTACTGCTCTGAAACGATTATTATAACTTCAGTTAACTTTAAAAATTTCATGAAAACGATAGAAGAATTAGACCAAAAACTGGCAAAACCTTCACAGAAACTTGTGGAGGATGTTTCAACTCTTGACGGTGATATCCTGATACTCGGTGCCGGCGGTAAAATGGGACCAAGCCTTGCGGCACTGGCCAAAAATGCCGTTGACGAATCGGGTAAAAAAAGGGATGTAATTTGCGTATCGAGGTTCTCTAATCCTGAACACCAGCAAGACCTCGAGAAACAGGGCATCAAAACGATCGCTGCCGACCTGATGATTGAGGATGACCTTCAGTCTCTGCCCGAAATAAAAAATGTTCTTTATATGGTGGGTTTTAAATTCGGATCGGCCGAAAACCAATCCATGAGCTGGGCTATCAACAGTTATCTGCCGGGACGGGTTGCCGATAAATTTAAAGAATCATCCATCGTAGCATTCTCCACCGGGAATGTTTATCCGCTTGTGGATGTGAAGTCGGGCGGTGCCACAGAAGCCGGAGGAGTCGGGCCGGTTGGTGAATACGCCCAATCCTGCCTGGGACGGGAACGTGTGTTCGAATATTTCTCAAGAAAAAATGGAACCCCGGTTTTAAATTACCGGCTGAATTATGCCATCGATATGCGTTACGGTGTGCTGCTCGAAATTGCCCAGAATGTGTTTAATGGAAATCCGGTGAATTTGCGTACAGGTCACGCAAATGTGATCTGGCAGGGCGATGCCAACGAAATCGCCATCCGGTGCCTGAAACACTGTTCAACCCCGCCGACCACCCTGAATGTGACCGGTCCCGAAACGATCTCGATTCGATGGCTGGCAAAGGAGTTTGCCAAACGCATGAAAAAAGAAGCAGAATTTGTACATGAAGAAGAAGATACAGCTCTGCTTTCGAATGCCACACGCTGTCATCAGATCTTTGGCTACCCATCGGTTTCACTTCTTCAGATGATTGACTGGACGGTGGAATGGGTTGAAAACGAAGGAAAAACAATCGACAAACCAACGAAATTTCAGGAAAGAAAAGGAGATTTTTAAGAATGAGTTTACCTGACAAGCATCCCGACATTTATAATGCATTACACCAGGGTGTGGTCATTCCCGCCCATCCGCTGGCCCTCACAGCAGATCTTGAACTGGATGAAAAACGGCAACGAGCCCTAACCCGATACTACATGGCCGCCGGAGCTGGTGGTGTGGCCGTAGGTGTTCATACTACCCAGTTTGAAATCAGGGAAGACCAATACAATTTGTTCGAACCGGTTCTGGAAATCGCTTCGGATGAAATTGCTTCAGCAGATTTGGATCGGCCTTTTATTAAAGTAGCAGGTATCTGCGGTCCTACCGATCAGGCCATTGAAGAAGCGAAACTCGCCGTAAAGCATGGGTATCATCTGGGACTGGTGAGTATGGGCGGACTCGACAGTTACACCAACGATGAGCTGATTGAGCGCACACGCAAAATCGCCGAGATCATTCCGGTGTTCGGATTTTATCTTCAGCCGGCCGTAGGCGGACGCATCCTGAGTTATGAGTTCTGGAAAAAGTTCGTTGAGATCGAAAATGTATTCGCCATCAAAGTGGCGGCCTTTAACCGGTATCAGACCATCGATGTGGTGCGTGCAGTGGCCGAATCGGACAGACGTGATGAAATTGCTCTCTACACCGGAAATGACGATAACATCGTGGCCGACCTGCTCACAACCTACCGGTTTGATGCGGATAGTGAAAAGGTTGAGAAAAAATTTGTCGGGGGATTGTTGGGGCACTGGGCCGTTTGGACCGCAAAAGCTGTCGAGCTGTTAGAAAAGCTTCATAACGTAGATGGTCCGATCCCCGAAGAACTGCTAACACTCAATATTGAGGTAACCGATACTAACGCCGTGATTTTTGATGCAGCCAACAGTTTCCACGGCTGTATTCCGGGCATTCATGAAATTCTCCGAAGGCAGGGACTGCTTGACGGAACCTGGTGCTTGAATCCGGATGAAGTACTGTCGGAAGGACAAAACGAGGAAATCGACCGTATTTACAAAAGCTATCCTCATTTGCATGATGATGCGTTTGTGAAAGAGAATCTGGATGATTTTCTGAAGTAAAATCCCCTCTTCGAGAGGGGACAGATTTAATCACGTTCAGTGATTGGATCAGGCGATGCTTTCTGGCGCTCCGATCCATCGGAGGGTGTGTTGATGGGTTTTGAAAAGGCGAGTGGATTCATTGAAAATACAATTCTCCTCCGGCCACACCCTCTTATTTGTGTAAATCGGCTGTGCCTTTTGCGCTCACATTTCCTCTGACAAGATTGAAATTACGGGCGTTGTAATGGATTCGGCCGTGTTTGCAGGAGTTGCTTCTGCAGGACACACCTCTGGAGGTTCCGCTGAACGCTCCACTTCCTGTCTCCTCTCAAGAGGAGATTTTTTAGAGGTCGAACCTCTTTTTTTGTTCAAGAACAGTGATTTCTATGACTCGCAATACATTATCGATGTTGCTATAAACTTCTTCATCCCAAAAGCGAATAAGCCGGATTCCTAATTCTTTTAATCGCTGTTCCTTGATTCGGTCATATTTTGATGCTTCTTCGAGTAGATGTGTATATCCGTCCAGCTCAATAGCCAGGTAAAGTTCACTACATATAAAATCAACAATATAGTTGTCAACCGGTTTCTGTCGGTGAAAATCGAACCCGTGCATCTGCTTTCCTTTCAGATATCCCCACAGAATAACCTCACTGAGAGTGCTGTTGTTGCGCAGTTCCCTTGCTCTTTTTTTCAGTTTTGGGTTATATGGGAAAAAGGGACGTTTCATACTATTTGTATGAACCATTTTTCTTGAGTTCCTTACAGTTAATATTCAATCTGTTTTTCGACAGAGCATTTATTGAGGACGGAAGTTTGTACAGAGCTATGGACTCCACGTAACACACCTCTGGAGGCTCCGCTGAATGCTACACCTCCTGTCTCCTCTCCTTGAGGCAGTGTGATCAGGCGAGAGGAGATGTTGGAGCAATCCCCTCTGGAGAGGGGACAGAT
The DNA here is from genome assembly GCA_007123785.1 of Balneolaceae bacterium. Lineage (GTDB taxonomy): Bacteria > Bacteroidota > Rhodothermia > Balneolales > Balneolaceae > Rhodohalobacter. Next base: position 280 of record SLGL01000231.1, on the reverse strand, counting down.
TAAACCGAAAGCCAGTCAGGCGGTTCGGTGAAATCAGGGGTGTGTGGATGAGCGTTGATGGAGGGCTATGTTGTGATTTGGGCATGGAGCCCATTCGGCCATACCCCTCGTTCAGCTCGTCAAGATTTTCACTTTCGCCGTCACATTTCGCCTCTCCCCGAGGCGGTATGGTCAGGCGAGAGTGGATTTTTTTGAGCGTTGATTTGAATAGTATCACGAATGGTTTGTTCGTACTCTCTATTCAATTTCCTTTCACTACCTTTTTTGTTACTATACCTGT
>SLGL01000447.1 GCA_007123785.1 Balneolaceae bacterium | reverse complement strand
GGAAAAATATTGCAAAACTATTTTACCGGATCACGAAGTAAAGGTTTACACCTGCATGAGATACTGGCTGCCGTTTGCTGATACCGTAATGGATGAGATGGTTGAAGACGGTATCACTCACACCGTCCTTATGCCTCTATACCCCCAGTTTTCCTGGACCACCACCGGCAGCAGCTTCCGGGACTGGGAAACGGTACTACAGAAAAAATTTCCCAATGGCAGCAAGCCCTGGAAAGAGTTTCACGTTAAGAATTATTATCTTAATGAAAACTATCTCAGAGCCTTCAATGAACGGATTGATGAAGCTTTGGAAGAGATGGATCCAGACACCCGGCAAAAAACTCATTTTATCTTCAGTGCTCACGGCACTCCACTACTCGAAGTGAGAAGCGGAGATCCATATACCGTGGAAATAAAAGAGACGATGGAAGCGATCATGGCACGGCGGGAAGAGAAAAATTCTTACTGGCTCAGCTTCCAATCCAGGGTTGGCCCTCAAAAGTGGACACAACCAAACACCGAAGATCTGGTCAAACGCCATCTTGAATATGGAATTAAAAACTTACTGATGGTGCCTGTAGCTTTTGTAACCGACCATATCGAAACCCTTTTTGAACTGGGCGTAGAGCTTGCAGAAGACCTTGAAGAAGAGGGATATGAATTTGAAAACCTAAAGGTTGTGCAGGGACTAAACGATCACCCTGCGTTCATCAAAGCACTGGCCGAAGAGAGTTTACACGTTTTGAAACATGAGATACCGGCAGAAGCCGTTCAATGGGATAACACAACAACAAAAAAAGCAGTGACTGCATAAAGGATGGTTCATCCAACGATACAGGATTTTTCAACAATTGGTATTAACCACTGGGATGCTCCCGTTGAGGTCAGGGAACGTTTTAGCCTTGATACAGATAAAAAAATATTGATGCTCGAAGGTGCCCGGAGAGAAGGCATCGACAGTATGTTTATCGTATCAACTTGTAACCGCACGGAGGTTTTTGCCCAGGGTGTTACGACCAGCGAACTAATTCGCCTGCTCACTACCTACAGCAGAGGAAATCTCGACGAATTTCACAACTATGGTTTCGAACTGGAAGGCCAGCGCGCCATTCAGCACTTGTTCAATGTAGCCACCGGGCTGGATTCCCAGATACTCGGTGATCTTCAGATTGTAAAACAGGTGAAAGAGGGGTATGAACTCTCCTGCGTACATAATATGATTTCTGGTGAGTTACACCGTCTGGTTCAGCATGTATTTCGTGCTCATAAACGCTCAAGAAATGAAACGTCACTTGGCCAGGGAGCTGCAACAGTTGCGTATGCCGCGGTAAAATTTGCCCTCAAAACATTCGAAAATCTGACCAATAAAAATATCCTGCTGGTCGGAACCGGCAAAATCGGTAAGGTAACCTGCAAAAACCTGGTTAACCTCGGAGCCAGCAAACTTACCCTTATTAACCGTACCAGAGGGCGCGCCGAATTTGTGGCAGATAAGTTCAACCTCGAAGTGGCCGATATGGAAAAGCTGCCAGAACAGATCGCACAGGCCGACCTGGTGATTGTAGCTACCGGTGCCGGTGAACCGGTCATTCGGCCCGAACACATGGTTCCTTCCATGGAAAATCCAAAATTCAAGGTGATGCTGGATCTCTCCGTTCCGAGAAACATCGACCCGGAAGTATCTAACCTGAACTTTGTAGACGTAGCCAACATGGATATGCTCAGTGATGTAACTGATGAGGCCTACAAAAAACGAGAAGAGGAAGTACCGCTCGTGAAAAAAATTATCGAAGACGAACTTTCGAGTTACAAACTCTGGCTGAATGAGCAGCGTGTGGTACCCACCATTAAGGCACTCACTCAAAAGTTTGAATCGATCCGCGAAAATGAACTGAACTTCTTTAAAAACAAAATCGAAACTGAAGATTTCGACAAGATTGAGAATATGACCCGTCGGATCGTCAATAAAATTGCCGCTTACAGTATTGAACATCTGCGGGATCATCACCACTCAAATGAAGTAGCAGAAATGGTAGAAAAGATGTTCAAGCTGGAATCCAAAAACGGGCATGAATAAAACCATCAAGATCGGTACCAGAGACAGCGAGCTTGCAACCTGGCAGGCAAAAACCGTTGCAAAAAAACTTCAAAATCTCGGCTTTAAGACCAAACTGGTATTTGTTAAATCAGAAGGCGACATTGATCTGACTACACCCCTCACTGAAATGGGCGGAAAGGGTGTTTTCACCAAAGCCCTTGATGATGCCCTGCTCGAAAATCGAATCGATCTTGCAGTGCACTCCTACAAAGATCTTCCGACTGAAAATCCACTTCCGCTCAAAGTTACAGCTGTTCTTGAGCGCGAAGATCCCCGCGATTCTCTCGTTGCCCCAAAGGGAACCCTTTTTCTTGATGATGAAAATTTTGAAGCTTTTATTGCCACCAGCAGCAACCGGAGAAAAGCACAGTGGCTGCATCGCTATCCAAATCACACCATCACCAATATCCGCGGAAATGTTAATACACGGCTTCGCAAAGTTGAAGACAATGGCTGGGACGGTGCAATTTTTGCAGCAGCCGGCCTAAAACGCATCAACCTCGACCATCACATATCTTTATTTCTCGACTGGATGGTTCCGGCGCCTGCGCAGGGTGCTATGGCTGTGATGATAAACGAGGAAGATGCCGAACTCGAAAAAATTACCGCAAACCTTAACCACCCTGAAAGCGAGCTCTGTACCCGTCTTGAAAGAGACCTTCTGAATGAGATGGAAGCGGGATGCAGTGCTCCCGTAGGTGCATTTGCCTGGCTCGATGGAAACGATGTGATACTTCATGCCGTTGCATTAAAAACAGATGGAAGCCTGCAGTACGACATCGAAAAAAAATCTCCTGTCAATCAATCCGGAGACCTGGGGCGAATGGCAGCCCGTGAACTTATGAAACAAGGAGCTGACAAACTTGTTGAAGAGATCAGGTAATAATTCTGATCAGATTTTTCGGGTGCCGATTCTAACCCACTGAGATTCGAAATTTATCCTGTCTGACAGGTTTCTAAACAGTAAAAAAATAATTTAGCCTTGGAAAAAAATCATAAGATTCTCGTTACAAGAAATCTAACCGATGAACAGATAGAGCTGGCAGAAAGCCTCGGGTTGCATGTTTTGATTGAGCCTGCTATCGAAATCAGCTATCGCGACAATTGGTTTGCCGTAGAAACCATTTTAAAAGCAGTTAAAAAACCAGCTTTTGCATTCACAAGTCAAAACGGAGTAGCCGCTTTCGAACGCTTCAGGCAGGCAGGGTCCAAATTCCCTTCGGATGTACCTGTTTACGCTGTCGGCTATAAAACTGCAGAAGCGCTAAAAGAAATTGACATAGAGCCAATAATTCCCAAACAGCAGAGTGGAACAGGCCTTGCAAAAAAAATAAAAGCTGATTTCGATAACGATTCCAGTCTTAAGGATACCACTATTCTACATTTTTGTGGTGACAAACGTCGGGACGAATTCCGCCAATTCCTGCAAGATTCCGAAATAAAAGTGCGGGATGTTGTAGTGTATGAAACGAAACTCAACTCAATGGAACTCCCCAACATTCAGTTTGATGGAATTCTGTTTTACAGCCCGAGTGCGGTACAGGCGTTCAGAAACAGCGGCGGCTTTATGAATACGGCACTTACT
>SLGL01000181.1 GCA_007123785.1 Balneolaceae bacterium | reverse complement strand
GTTTTACAATTTTCAATCAGGTGATTTTACAATTTTTTTGAGCACAAATTGTTCGTCAAGATTAAAAAAACACCAAAAAAGAAATAACAAATCTATAAGGTTTACAATGCAAACATCCTGATTCATTTTTTGGTACTAATAAGGGAATTGTTTGGATCACAACACTGACAGATCCGGTGGGTGCTCAGGTTGTTTGATTAGAACCGATCAACAAATACAGTCTGCCGGAACTACATTCGTTGTTAGTTTGAGGGGATATTTGTTACTAAAAATACAGGAGCAGACAATCGTGACTCTTGCCGCATAGCGATCCCACGGGACAGGAGCCAGATAATACACCGATCACTCTGCAAGGCCGCTGAACAAACTACCTTATCTAAGATTTATAATAGGAGCAAACGAATTCATTTCTTGTTGGCTCACCGAATCACCGCCTCGTGGGAATGCTCTTCATTGAAGGGCAGTGCATCCTCCTCTGATAGTCCAAGCCTCTCATTGATTGCCCTGAGGTGATGATCTACTCCGATTTCACTTCCCGGGATAAAGCCGGGGATGGTAATTACCTGAGTTACGACCCCGCCATAACCACGGTGCATCACTCCCCTCGGCAGGTAGACCAGATCACCAACTTCAAGTTCATGCTCATCAATAAGTCCATCAACCTGTGATTTTTTCACTTTTCCCGGGTTTTTAATTTTATCAACTTTCTCACTTGTAATAATTTTAGCCCCGGGGTGCACCATCTGCACCAGATAAAACTCATCAAAACCGCCATCCACCGGATGATAGTGGCTGAATGAATCGTAAATTCTTACCCTGTGAGCGTTGAGTGCATGGTAGATATATTCCCCGACATCTTCTGACCATGTCAGCAGAATGCGACGGTAGGCATCTATATCTGTAGCGCAGCCACCCGGAACATCGGTAATATTAGGATCCCAATCGGGCCGGATAAATGAAGGTAACTCCTGTTCAGGTTCTATAGGCACTTCAAATACCAATAAACCCATTTCTGTATCAAACCGAAGGCTCTCCCCTTTATGCAGAATCAGAATATCACCAACGATTGCCTCAGACTCCCTTACACTGCCCGGATTTCCCGTGATGGTGGCTTTTGCAAGAACATCCTGATTGGTAACTCCGCCAATTTGCTGAACAAAAGCTACCTGTGTAATTTCCTTCGCCCCGACTTCACGCACATCAGAAAGGTAACCCATATCATATCCCGGATTTTTCTCCCTGAATTGCTGCCGGATCAGTTCAAAAGTATCTCTGTCCTCTTCATTGTAAAGGTTGGCAATCTGAACCTGCCCTTCCTGAGCAAAGAGAGTGTGCTTCGTTCCTTTTACATGCAGAACTGCAAATGTCAGCATGAATATTATCAAAATTTTCATAATAAACCTGAATGAACGTTAATATTTACGGTGATAAAGGAATTGAAGTGTATCTATTGAAACGATGGCTGTACAATACTCCCTTCTTGCCTGTCCTGACCGCTTCGGGTAGAGGATACCATTTATCTCAAAAATACTATCCACAACAATTCCTATAGAACTCTATTTACATTACACCATATTAACAATGTAAATATTTTGTTTTAAATTACTTAAACTAATTTGAATATACAGCTATAATCTTCCAACAGCCCAAAGAATCCCGTTCGTAACCTTGTCGAGAAATTCATTCTGCTCAAAAATTTCATTATTATGGCCCAGGCTTGTGGCAAAGACACGAGTGCCATTCTTCTCATGGGTCCAGGTAACGGTGTGGTAATCTTCTGTTTCCTCACCATAAGCACGGGCAAGCGGAGTAATATCACCCCAAACTCTTTCTACAATATAAACTTCATCAACGGGACTCATCCAACTTTCCGGGAACCCGTTCATTACCGGGTGGTCTGGTGCGATATTCTCCACTTCAAACTCCCGCTGACTTTCATGTCTCATCGACTGCAACCCCATAAATTCGAACCAGGGATCGGCTGGCTCAGCAAATCGGTAGCTGTGAATAGCAGCATGAATCAATACTGCGGGTGTTCCCTGGTGGTGCTCAACAAACCGGGCTACATAATCCGGATCTGACACTCTTCCAAACCCTGTATTGTGAACGACAACATCATACCCGGCAGCCCAGTTTTCCTGCTCCATTAATGAAACATGATGGTCTGGCTGCTTGTCGCCTTCATGGATAATGGTCCATTCGATATTCTCTCCCAGCCGTTCACTTATACCATCGGTCAACAACCCTTCCTGCGTTTCATAATCGTGCCAGCCTCCCCCGGTTATCAGAAGCGCCTGTATCGGTGCTTCCTCTGAAGCGGAACAGGATATTACGGTAAAAATCAAAAAAAGAAATAGAATTTTGTAAAAGAAGAAATTTAGGATACGATTCATTTCGGTTTGTTTAACGGATTGAATGATTATAGATTTCATTTATATTTAACCCAAAATATTGAAAACTTTGAATTTTCCGTAATCTGTTGGGACTGTTAATCTGTTCTTATGTTTAGCCCGGATTTCGTTTCACGACTGTCCCGTATAAGCTTGTCGGGAGGAATCGCTTCATTCTGCTGGCGCTCCATGTTCAAAAACGGCAATAAGGCCGTACCCGCGTGCATGCGACCATGCCGGGTAGAATGGATTATCCTGGTGATCAAAAATCGTGATTGTTACAACTTCATCTTCTTTTTCAGCTGTGAGAGCTACCCATGGCGAACGCTGACCCCATACATCTCCACCCTCATGTCCGTCGGCATTCCGGTACACTCCATTTAACCCTTCGTTGTTCAGGGGTCGTTCTTCAATATTCACTTCAATTTTGTTGTTTGCCTCATCAGTTCTAAACTCAACACTACCAGAATTTTTTGAGCATCCTGCCGAGAACAGTAAAGATATTATGATAATGTAGATTGAATTCATTTAATTTTTTTAAAAAAAACTTGGATGTCAGAAAATTTTTTAAATAAAAAGACACTGCCCATTAAGAACGGGCAGTATCTTTAACCATCAATCCATACTGTGGACTATTTTTCAACCATTTAATATCCAGGATTTTGCTGAAGTTGTGGAGCTCTTGAGAGCTCTTCGGAGTCGATAGGTATCCAGTACATCCTATCAACCACGTTATTATCGGGCATAGCCCTTATTTTTCTCCAGGTTGTAGTTCGTTCATCCGTGTCCAGGTTATGAACTTCCACGATATCAATACCGCCAGGAGTTTGAGGCATAACCTCCTCCAGCATTCTCCACCTTCTGATATCATACCACCGGATATTTTCAACAAAAAGCTCAACTTTTCGTTCATAACGGTAAGCCTCCCAAATATCCCCGGAAAAATCCGGCATTCCCGCACGGTTTCTGATCATGTTTATGTAGGTGCGGGCTTCCTCTTCATGACCCAACTCCAGGCTTGCTTCGGCATAATTCAGCAGAACTTCAGCGTAGCGCAGGTAAATCCAGGCTGTAGTATTGAACATATCTCTGCCTATAATATCACGCTGCATGAATTTTTTCAGGACATATCCCTGTACGTTTCCGTTCCAGTCTTCAACCGGGCCATTTCGTGTATCAAGTCCAAACCTTTCATTGATCACTTCGCCACCCTGAACCACTCTTCTGGTTCTTCGGTCATAAATGCCTACAGGGTCAGTTCCAGCCAGATTAGAAAATCGCGGCTGCCATCTGGCACTGTCAT
>SLGL01000474.1 GCA_007123785.1 Balneolaceae bacterium | reverse complement strand
TATGGCAATCCCCTCAAAATTCATCGAAACCATAAAATCTGACGATGCTTTTCTCAGATCTTTAAAGGTTCCTCCCTGTACAATGCCAAATTGAAATTGTTTATGTCCGTAAATTGGTGTTGTGTTATCAAACTGTTCACGTCCTCGTTTTGCCCAGCGATGGGTTAGTTCCATAGAATTTTTCACATAATTGTACTCGGCAGGATAGGGAGGGCATTCATCCAAAATCATCATAATATCAGACCCTAAAATACGCTGGGTGTCTACTACGTTTTCAGGAGTGAAAAGGTGATATGAGCCATCGATATGGCTTTGAAATTTTGCACCTTTCTCACTTAATTTTCTGTTTTCTGACAGTGAAAATACCTGATAGCCACCTGAATCAGTAAGTAATGGTTTTTCCCATCCCATGAATTGATGCAGTCCGCCGGCTTCTTTCATTATTTCATTGCCAGGCCTCAGATAAAGATGATATGTATTTCCAAGAATAATTTGAGCTTTAACCTTATTAAGAAGGTCATCCTGATTCACAGCTTTTACTGTAGCAAGTGTTCCAACCGGCATGAAAATAGGTGTTTCAATTTCACCATGTTCCGTAGTTAATTTTCCGCTTCTGGCTTTGGTTTTTTTTGCTGGGGTTACAATTTGAAACAATGTTAAATATTTATTTTAAAGGCTTAGAATCTATTATATTGAGCGACAATAAAATGGGATGATCATCATTTTAGTTGAAATCAATATATAATGTTAAAAACAGAATAGAGAATTATTCACTTCTGTTTTTGTAATTTGAAATCTTTTCAACAACATGTTCAACTTTTCTGTTGAAGTTATTGGCATTTAAGGAATGAATAACTCATTAATCATTATACCCACATACAACGAAGCCCACAACATCAAAAGGCTGATAGAACGACTTATTAAGCTTAATATACCGGTTGATGTTCTTGTGGTTGACGACGGCTCACCCGATGGGACAGCAAAAATTGTAAGAAAAATGATTGAAACATTTCCAGATCGTATCAATCTGATTGAACGAAGCGGAAAATTAGGATTAGGAACTGCATATGTAGAGGGATTTAAGTTTGCACTGGAAAGAGAATATAAATATATCTGTGAGATGGATGCAGATTTTTCACATAGTCCCGAAGATATTCCCAGGCTCATTAAAACAGTTCAGTCGGGAGAGGCCGATGTTGCAATAGGTTCAAGATATTCCAGGGGGATCAGTATTGTAAATTGGCCTCTAAGACGTCTGTTTTTGTCTTATTTAGCTAACCTTTATGCACGAATTATTACCGGGTTACCTATCAAAGATACAACTGCAGGATTCAAATGCATACACCGAAAGGTGGTTGAAAGTTTTGATTTGGACCGGATCAGCTCAAATGGATATGCCTTTCAGATTGAAATTCATTTCAGGGCCTGGAAAGCTGGTTTCAGGCTGAAAGAAGTATCCATAATTTTCAGAGAGAGAGAAGAAGGCGTTTCAAAAATGTCGAGGACCATTGTTCGGGAGGCTGTTTGGCGGGTGTGGAGTCTTAAATTTAAAAGTATATTTGGCTCACTTTAAGGAACCGAGTAGAGAAACCAGTTTGTTTGGTTAAAAATCCAAACCCCAAAAAAAATCCCGAATTATTTTCGTGAATAGCTTGGTGATGTGAAAGGATACAGCAAATGCATTTTTCTATTTTGGCACAACAATTATCACTAAACATTGAAGAAAGAATTCAAGATGTCAGTAAAGGATAGAGCCAAAAGATACGGCACTTTCCCGCTCACGTTCATCCCACCAATGATAATTTAGTTGTTCTCCCTGCAATGCTGGAAACATGTTTAGGAAACTATAAAGCGGAGCGAAACCGCAAACTCTGGTTTCGTCATAATTTTCAGAAATGAGGCTGAGTAGATCACCTGCGTTGCCCTGAGCCGAAAAGTATAAAAATTGCCGGTCAAAACATTCGGTTTTTTCACGAAGTGCATTTGCTGTCTCGGAATCGCCAAACTTTTTTCCCACGTGCGAGAGATCCCCGCTGATGAGAATGAAGGTATTATCATCGATCAGAGGTTTTAATTTGGTGGAGAACCGGTTAATTTTTTCTGCAAGATCACCACTTTGATGGTAGTATAGCTCATCGAAACCTCCAACCAGAATTGGGACAATGGAAAAATCATGCTTCCAAACAGCTGAAGCAAACAGAAGGTGCAGTTCTATGCTGTGTTCAACCCGATGCGCCCGGTCACTCAGTGTAAATCCGATATCATCTGCTCCATTTTGCAGTTCTTTGAATATATCCGAATTAGTTTCAAAAGATCGGCCCGGAATGTGAAAGGTTTTATTTGAACCGATAAATGGAACTCCTTCATAAAAATCATCGTGATGACCCGTATAGTGTGCTGTTGCAAGAATGATAACTTTACCGGGTTTCAGCGGTTTAAGATGAGAAAAAGCCTCTGCATATTGTTTCTTGCCAATTTCTACATCGATGTGAGGTGCATACAGAGCCTTAATACCGGTCTTTTTCTGAAAAACGGGAGCTTTTTGAAATATTTCATCAAGGTATGCTGAAAGCCGGGCCGGGTCATCCGGATAGCTTTGACCTGCTAAAGCGGGTGGACGGTCACTTTTTTTTTCAAACTCCGTTTCAGTTTTTTCGGCATAATTTCTAAAATATCTGGAGTTGAGTACCCTGTGATTGTCAAGAAGCTGAACAAATTTAAGAATATCGGATTTTCCGACAGCACCGTTCAGCTGATGCGATATTTGTTCTGCATTAAATGCACCAGAAAACATTGAAAGAAGCGGGTGCACACTGGCATCGAGGGCAAAGTTTGGCGATATATAACTCATTGCGTCATGGAAATAGAAAAGTTTTCTGCCATTCTCCTGAATCGGAATAATTTGTAGATCATGCCTTATTTCAGGAATTTTTTGGGTATATGAACGGATGTTGAATTTATTATTCTCCATTTTTCTGCCCTCTCATTTTCCAACATTTACACTTTTCACCATATTTAATACAGATGGGGTGTTCAGGCGGTTCCGATAGTCTCGCCTTGCATGCATTCCGCCCGTGATGAATAAGCAAGTGAGACAGGTCTGTCCACGTTTCTTTCGGAAAAAGTGCCATCAGGTCCCGTTCAATTTTATTGGTATTTTTCTTCTCTTTTGTGAATCCAAGGCGGTTTGAGATGCGTTTCACATGTGTATCTACCACCACACCCTCGTTGATTCCGAATGCATTTCCAAGTACCACATTGGCTGTTTTCCGGGCTGCCCCGCGAAGCTTCAAAAGATCGTCCATCCTGTCGGGAACTTCACCGTCAAACTCTTCCACAATTGTAATTGAGGATTCTTTGAGTGATTTGGCTTTGTTTCTGTAAAAGCCTGTTGTACGCACCAGCTCTTCAAGGTCTTCAAGCGGAGCTTTCGACATGGTTTCAGGTGTTGGGTAGGCCTCAAAAAGGTAAGGAGTTACTTTATTGACACGAACATCAGTACACTGGGCGCTCAGAATGGTTGCAATCAGCAGTTCAAACGGATTTCTGTGATTTAACTCACAGTGCGGATTGGGGTAGTGTTGCAGAAGTTCTTCGTAAATTTTTAATGCGCGCTCTTTTTGTTTTACAGACTTTTTTGGGAGTTTAACCACGGTAACCTTTTTTCATTATAATCTTTAATATAGCAACGGGAATT
>SLGL01000207.1 GCA_007123785.1 Balneolaceae bacterium | reverse complement strand
TTAAAACTGCTGAAATCAATATTTAAAATAATCTGGGCGTCGTATCCTTCCGCATCAATCTGTAAAATATCAACATCGGTTAAACTGTATTGCTCAATAAGTTCGGGAAGAGTTATACACTCAACTTTTTCTTCTATAATCTCGTTTTCCTTCATACCATATTTTGTGATATGATCTTTATTGAATGAAGCTATTCCCTTCTAAAAGCCCTGCATGTTTTCTAAAAGATCTATCCATGCATCAGATTCTCAAAAATCCCAGCAGCTCCCATACCCCCGCCAATACACATCGTAACCATGCCGTAGCGTTTATTTAGACGTGCCATGTCGTGAAGAATTTGTGTAGTTAACTTTGCCCCCGTACAGCCCAACGGATGGCCCATTGCAATTGCACCGCCATTTATATTCACTTTTTCAGGGTTGAGACCAGTTTCGCGGATCACAGCCAGGGCTTGGGCTGCAAATGCTTCATTCAGTTCAATCAGATCAAGGTCATCCATATTTAGTCCGGTCTGTTTCAGAACTTTTGGAATTGCCTTAACCGGACCCATTCCCATAATTTCCGGAGCAACACCTGCCACCGTAAAACCAAGATACCTGGCTATCGGTTTTAAGCCCAGTTTATCTGCTTTTTTGCGACTCATTACCAGTACACCTGCAGCAGCATCGTTCATTTGTGAGGAATTCCCGGCGGTAACACTGCCACCCTGTTTAAAGGCTGGTTTTAATCCGTTTAATGCTTCCAGACTTGTATCTTTCCGCGGGCCTTCATCCTGTTTAAAATTAAATGTTTCTTCATCCATCTCTCCATCGGCTGTCACATATTTGCGAACGACTTCAACCGGAGTGATTTGCTCCTTAAAGGATCCATTTTCCCAGGCTTTGACCGCTTTCTGATGACTTTTCAGTGCAAATTCATCCTGATCCTCACGGCTAACTTTATACTTCTCTGCCACTTTCTCGGCCGTTAGCCCCATGTTGATATAAACCTCCGGCCGATTTTTTGTCAACTCAGGGTTAGGCTGAAACGAAACTCCTCCCAATGGCACCTGGCTCATACTCTCTGCACCACCGGCGATGATTATTTCTGCTCCTCCGGCCATAATTCTCTCGGCAGCTATGGCTATCGTTTGCAATCCCGATGAGCAAAACCGGTTTACCGTCATTGCGGGCACCGAATCGGGGAGTCCTCCCAAAAAAACCGCCTGACGCGCCATATTCATACCCTGAGATCCCTCCGGGAAGGCACATCCTACGATTACATCATCCACCATTTCCGGTTCCACGGCAGGTGCCGACTTTAACAGGTCTTTGATGATCACACCCATCAGGGAATCGGGCCGGGTGAACCTCAGAGACCCTTTATTGGCCTTCCCGCAGGCCGTTCGTTTTGCGGCAACAATAACGATTTCCAAATCTGGATTGTTTGTTCTTGATTTCCTGGTCATGATGAAAAGCGTGAGGTTTTTGTTTCTGTTTCAGAAATAATGGCTCGCTTTATCTGAATGAACTCTTTCTGGTGAACACAAAACAACGAATGGAGTATTCGGACTTCTAAATCAGATAAATCTCCTTCATTAAAATATTAAATTCATAGCCATCTTATGCAACCGGTATAAAAATAAAGTTACGACTTAAACAACAAGTAGTGTCATGTCTACGATCAAATGACCGGAAAACCCGCAATGTTTTTTCTTCAAAAAGGCTGTACTATTCCATTTTTACTGCCATTGATGACAAGGAAATCCCGACGATTCGGGACGGGTTTCTTGCGAAACTTCATTCTTGATATAACAGTGGTAAATGTTCAGCATTTCAGCATCTTCCAAACATAATTCAGCAGATAACCCAAAATATGGCCATCCTTTTTGACATCATCCTTTAAAATGCGGAATATTGAGCGGGAAAGTTTTCAAATCTTCCCCCCGAACTATGTATTCCACCAACTAACTCTCAATAACATCTCATCATGGAAAAAAAAGGTTCTTCTATTTCGCGTAAAGATTTTCTCAAAAAAAGTGCTGCTGTTTCATCTTTCTTTTTTGTACCGAGGCATGTGCTGGGCGGAGCAGGTTACACCGCACCGAGTGATCAATTAAATTTAGCGGCTATTGGTGCGGGAGGAAAAGGTTCAAGTGATATTTCCAATGCCTCAGTAAATGGCCGTGAACGTGTGGCCGCCCTTTGTGATGTTCAATTTTCAGGTTCAGCCTCCAGGGCTGTTGAAGAGTTCCCGAATGCAAATCGTTACCACGATTTCAGGGAGATGCTCGATCAGGAAACCGACCTTGATGCTGTAACAATTTCCACTCCGGATCATACCCATGCCCAGCCCGCAAAAATGGCTATGGAAAGAGGTATTCATGTGTATGTGCAAAAACCACTCTCACACAACATTCGTGAATCCCGGTTGCTTACAGAGATGGCTAAGGAGAATCAAATCGTAACTCAAATGGGAAACCAGGGTGCTTCCAATGAATATCTGGGTATGGTTCACAACTGGATCGATTCCGGTGTACTCGGAACAATTACTGAGGTTAATGTCTGGACCAACCGCCCGGTTTGGCCCCAGGGTTTTGAGATGCCTGAACCGGACGAAAGTCAGCAGCCTGATGATCTGCACTGGGACTTGTGGCTGGGCCCAGCCGATTATCGTCCATACACGCCGGAACTTCATCCGTTCAACTGGAGAGGCTGGTGGGATTTTGGTACAGGAGCACTGGGTGATGTTGGCTGTCACCTGATAGATATTCCGTACCGAGTGCTGAACCTGGGTCACCCGACGGATGCCGAATGCAGCGTGGGAACCATTTTTACTCAGATGTGGACACCCGAATATCATCCAGAAGGTGCACCGGCATCCTCATTTATCACCCTCCATTTTGAAGCTACAGAAAAGACAAACTCCCCCATTCAGATGACCTGGAGCGATGGCGGTATTCGCCCGCCCCGTCCCGAAGTGATTCCGGCTGATCACGACATGGGCGGACCGAACAGTGCCAATGGTGTCATTATCATCGGAGAAAACGGCGTGATCACCACCAATATCAACGACAGTTCCCCGCTCATGCCCAAGCTATACCTGAACGACGGAACCACCGAGTTTGGTCCGGAATCTGAAGATTTTGATGAACCTGAATATGGCCATCACCGAAAGTGGATTGATGCGTGCAAAGCCGGATATGGCAGCCCTGAACACCGGGCTTTAACATCTTCTTTCGATTATGCCGGCCCGATGACTGAAGCCGTGCTTATGGGCAATCTTGCAATCCGCTCCTATATGCTTCGGCGCGAAAACAGCCAGGGACAGATGGAATTTTATGGCCGTAAAAAGTTGCTTTGGGACGGTGAAAAGATGGAAATTACCAATCTTGAGGAGGCGAATCAGTTTGTAGGCCGTACCTACAGAGAAGGGTTTGAAGTTTAAGAAACAGAAGTTTGTCCGGAACTGGCCATTGGAGATCGAAATCTGTTCAGTATCATCTTCATCAACTTTTACGGCCGTAAATTCGAATGTACCCTCAATTTCATCATCACTCGATCTGGTTATCACAAGAGTTCCCATATTATCATTGAAAGTTTTGGTATAGAAATCGGATTGTGCAAGTGAATTGTAAATTTTTTAAACAGGTAACTTTCCCCTTTCCATACCTTCATCATTCCTCTGTTCGAAATTCAATATTCGAAATTCTATTTGGCGAGTTTTT
>SLGL01000264.1 GCA_007123785.1 Balneolaceae bacterium | reverse complement strand
TAATTACTCACTTGTAAAACACTCAAATCATCATGACAATAAACGTTCAATTCAGTTTGCGAAGCACAATTAGCTGCCTGCTTTTCATTTTTTTAATCTCATGCGGAAACAATGAACAAACTCAGCCGGAAACGGAGCGGGATGATCATCCAACACTAACCGTAATGAGTTACAATATTCAGCACGGGCGTGGAATGGACGGGGAGATTAATCTGGAGCGGATTGCACAGGTGATTCTGGATGAAGGTGCCGATATCGTGGCCTTGCAGGAGGTGGACATGGGTGTGGAGCGTTCGGGCCGGATTGATATCGCCACAGAACTGGCGGATCTGACCGGGCTTGAGCACTATGTTTTTGGAAAAAATATTGACCATCAGGGAGGGGATTACGGCAATGCCACACTTTCGCGTTATCCGATCACAGAACATGAAAATGTCCACTTTGAACGATTGAGCAACGAGCAGCGCGGAATTCTGACCACCATGATCGACGTGGATGGCTATTCCCTGCTGATGCTCAACACACATCTTGCCCACAGAAGTCAGGACGAACCCGAGCGGCTCAACTACATCGAAGGAGCAAGAGATGAAATTATTCCGAAATATCAGGCAGACGGCATTATTTTCATCGGCGATTTTAACGACGTGCCCGGTAGCCCTACGCATGAAGCGGTAAAGGAATATCTGACCGATGTTTGGGAAGTGGTGGGTGATGGCGACGGATTTACCATCCCGCCGGATAACCCAAACCGCCGGATCGATTATATTTTTTATGATGACGGATTAGAGCCGCTCAATGCCTGGGTTCCCGTTACAATGGCATCGGACCATCTGCCCGTTGTGGGTGAATTTGTGCTGAGAAGATAAGAAGAGACCTATTTCTCGCAGAGTTTGACGCAGATTCCCGCAGAAATTCAGTGTAGTGTCAATCATAAACTGACGGGTATAATCCGTCACCACAATACAGAAGATAAGCCCGGGGTTTTTGGAAAAAGCTTTTCGTGCAGGTGAGGCAATTTGGGAAGGTTCTCGACTTTATTCCGGTTCACTTTGTTCACCTCCATTGCGCTCGAACGGACGAGAAAGACTTGAAAGTTCGTCACATCGAGCACCACAAAGTGATCCCCTGGGACAATATTTTTTCTTCAAAAAATCACTTTTTCATAAATGCTGCCAATGATAATAAAGAAATCCAGAAGCCTCAGAGCGGCTTTCTTTCGAAGGTCTAAACGTGACATGGCGCGAGAAACCTTATGTGCGAAAGCCGAGTAATGAACAAAAAAAGATGTGAATTCCGAATGAGAAACCAATGTATTGAGTGAATATTAGAGAATTGAAGAACAACTCAACACTCCGTTTTTCTGTCTGACAAGAGTATGGTACCTTTCAGAAAAAGAAAGTCATATTCAGACATGTCATCGAAAACTATTGTCAGCCTTGTTCCTTCATTAACCGAACTTCTGTTCGATCTCGGTTTGGGAGATCGGGTCATAGGGCGAACCCGTTTTTGCACTCATCCAAAAGAGAAGATTGAAAAAATACCAGTCATCGGGGGCACCAAAAACCCCAATCTGGAGAAAATACGCGGGCTGAATCCGGATGTCATCATCGCAAATAAAGAGGAAAACCGTCGCGAAGATGTGGAGGAACTGCAGAAAGATTTCGAGGTGATGGTGACTGAAATCGATACCATCGAAAAAGCCCTTTTTGCCATTCACGATATCGGATGGACCTTCGGTGTACAAGAGAAGGGAAAAAAGTGGATCAAATCAATTCAAAAGGAAATGGATAGAGTACCCGATGAGCCACCCATGACCGCCGCCTATTTTATTTGGCGAGACCCATGGATGAGCGTGGGCAAAGACACCTACATCCATTCGGTCATGAAACACTGGAACCTGGAAAATGTATATGCCGATAAATCACGCTATCCTAAAACCACATTGTATGAATTATCCCTGAAAAAGCCGGAACTTATTCTGCTCAGCAGTGAACCATACCCGTTCAAGGAAAAGCACATCAAAGAAGTGAGAGATATCTGCCGCGGTTCAAACATCGTACTGGTAAACGGAGAGTGGTTTAGCTGGTACGGATCACGCATGCAGAAGGGATTCAGAAATCTGAATATTTTCCGAAGAGCGATTTCCTGAAAGGGTGCAATCGATAGAGAGGAACAGAAATATCCGTCATGCACACTTCACGCATCGTGTCGTCCAGGGCATAATTTTCAGCCGTCCGAATGGAATTTCATTACCACATCGCAGACACGTACCCAGCTCTCCTTTTTCAGAGCGTTCCGTAGCGCGTTCCAGTTTTTGAAGGGTTCGTTTTTTATCCCGCAAGGCTTTTTCATTAATCGCCTTGTTGTTGATGGCATCCATCCGTGAAAGCCGTCCGATTGAGTTGTCGAGGGTAATCGGCTTGGTGAGTTCCTTCAGCTCCTCAATCTCCTCTTTGGTGGAATGAATTTGATTGTCGATAATCTCTTTGAGCTCTTTTTTTTCAGCGTCGGTCATAATCTTGAAATTTTCATGATGATGTTTACACAAATAAAATAACCAAAAGAGCATAACTGATCATTGCCAGAATTCCGGCTGCGATGGCAAGCGGAAGTTGGGTGGTTACGTGATCCATCAGGTCGCACCCGGTGGCGAGCGAGCTGAGGATGGTGGTATCGGAGATGGGTGAACACTGATCCCCCATCACACTTCCACCCACAACAGCTGCAAAACAGAGCTGAAGGAAGAAAACCTCCGGCACTACTGCCCAGGCAAGCGGCATGGCGATTGGAAAGACTACTGCGTACGTTCCCCAGGAGGTTCCTGTAGAGAAAGCGATAATCATGCAGAGTACCATCAGCACACCGGGCAAAAATGCAGGCCAGATCAGGTCACCGATCATCATTACCACGTAATCGGCCGTACCAACTGCATCGGCCACCTCTTTCAGGGTAACGGCGAGTGCGAGAATAATCGCGCCGATGGTCACACCTTTACATCCGTCAATAAATCCGTTGATAGCCACTTGCAGGCTCATTCCTTTTGCCAATGCGATACCAATACCGATCAGCACAGAGAGTACAAAGGCTTCGGCGATGAGTAAGGTGGGGCTTTCCGAACCGAGGATAAAGTAAGTGTAGGCGTATGGGATGATTGCTACGCCGAGCAGTCCACCAATAGGTCCGAAGAAATCGATCAGGCCGGGATTATAGTTTTTAGGAACCTTGCTTTGAGTAAGTTCATCGGCAGCCATCGGGGTGGCACCTTTTCGGTCCAGCAGGCCTTTGGTGCGGGATCGTTTCATTGCGGCTCTCATCTTTTTTCCGGGGATCCACGGCAAGAGTTCCCAGGCAAAGAGCAAAGTGATCAGAATAGCGAATATGGCGTAAAAATTGTAGGGAAGGGATGAAAAAAAGAAGTTGATACCATCCGAAGGTGTCTCAAAAATGGCCACAGTTCCGATCACCAGTCCGCTCACATAAATAGGCCAAACATTGAAGGGAATAAGCGTGGCAGCAGGTGATGCGGTGCTATCTACCATATAGGAGAGCTCTTCGTGAGAAACGTTGTGTTTATCGGCTACAGGACGGACGGTGGCGCCTGTCAAAACCGTACTGATGGTGCCTCCCTGATGGAAAATCAACCCCATCATCCAGGTAAAAAATTTGGCAGATCGGGGCCCTCGCACCATTAGATTACTCGCCCATACTGCGAATCTTTCAGCACCTCCGGTTCGTGTCCAGATACCGATCAATCCGCCTAATGCCCACAGATATACCAGTAAAATAAGCGCAAAACTTTCAGTGCCGATGGAAGGAATCAAAAAATGTTCCACTACGTTAATTTCACCGGCAATAACACCGCCAAGACAGATACCGATGAAGAGAGCACTCACCACTTCGCGGGTCCAGAAGGCCAGAAGTATCGCTACAAGAGGAGGCATAATGGACCAGAACCCGTAATGGTCGTCATACTCGGGAAAAAGTTCATTCAGGCCGGTATAAACACCTGCAATAATCAAAGCTATAAAAGCGCCCACATAAATTCTGCGGCGATTTGCCGGATCACCGAAACGGGTTTGAATGTAACCGGATTGATTATTCATAAAAAAATGGGTTGATTGTTTCCGGCATAAAAGACGGGATTCAGCGGAGATTGTCAACTTTTTTTCAGAATGCTATTTTTTTTGAAGTGCTGCAACAAATGAATAAGTCCCATTTCGTGAGAAGTGCCACGTTTTCCAGAGGACACAAAGAATCACGATGATTTGACAATGAAAGCTCAGCTATTTTATGGATGTGAACACATCTGTCCAAAACGGTTAAAAAAAATTATGAATTACTCAAACAAGGGGAGATCTCTCGACTTCGTTTAGGCGGAAATACGCCGCCTTGACTTCGATATACCGGGATTTGTCTGCGCCGCCTGGTGGTACAAAGTGTACATGTCATCCCGAGCGTAGACCTTTGCAGCGATAGCGTAAAAGGTCGAAGTCGAGGGATCTCCTTGAGATAATGCGAAATCATCAGTCCTGAAACCTCAGAAATAAAGATATTTTTAAAATTCTAAAACGTTTTGGACAGGTGTGGATGTGAATATTTGTGGAACCGGAATACATATTTTTTATAGTAAAGAGCCGGTATTATGATTATCATTGGTGCTTAATTCCAGCGTTGCGGAAGTATTCTCTTCTGAATGTTCTGTATAAACGTATTCATTCTATACCTCTTTATTTTCTATGGCCATTTGGGTAGCAATTTTATTAGGTATCATCCAGGGAATTTTCATGTTTTTTCCTGTGAGCTCCACCAGTCACCTTGCCCTGATGCAGCATTTTCTCATCAGCCGCGGAATTGAGCTGCCAGACCCCGACTCTCCGGAAATGATACTGTTCGACCTGATTGTCCACGTGGGCACGCTGGTCTCCATCGCATGGGTGTTCAAAGAGAGCCTTTCAGTTTACCTGAGAAATACGATTGCCGGCTTTCTGGAATGGTTTGGCGGTGAGCAAACTCCGCGGGGAGCACTTTATCGAAAACTGACATTCCTTGGCCTCTTTTCTGTTTTTGTAACTGGTGCCATCGGATTTCCCCTCAAGTCGATGTTTGAGGCGGTATTTGCCGAGCCGCTGTTTATGAGCGGCACGCTGATTATAACCGGAATTATATTGTGGTGGACCGATTTTCTCACTCCCCGGAAAGTGGGCCTGCGGGAAATTACCATCTGGATAGCCATTGTGATCGGAGCCGCTCAGGCCCTGGCACTTCTGCCGGGGCTAAGCCGAAGTGGTATGACCATCGCTTTTGCTCTCTTTGTCGGAGTAAAGCGCCGGTGGGCTGCCGAGTACAGTTTCTTCATCGCTTTCCCTACTATCCTTGGAGCTACTCTGCTTCAGGCAATAGAAGTGTTTGGATATGGAGGAACTATCACCATCGGGTTTCCGGCGCTGACGGTTGGTTTTGTGGTTTCAGCAATTGTGGGAATCTTTGCACTCAAACTGGTCATTCATCTCCTCTACCGCGCGCAGTTCCGTGTGTTTTCTTATTACGTATGGGCCCTTGCCGTAGTTGTGGCTATCTCTTCATTTGCGGGTGTACTTTAGATTAGTATAGAATAGTGAGTATTGAGACGGTTTTGTATAGATCCCTAATGAACCCACAGATTCGAAATTTGCGGGAACCGTTCCGTTTCAGTAACCTTGTACAAAATTAACCTGGTGAAATCAAAACCGATCGTCAATGCCTTTCAAAAAAGATATCAAAGAATTTATCCTGTCTGAACTGGATAATTCGGATTTATCCGGCGTGTATGTATCCCGGATTCTTTCAAAGGGGCAAAAACAGGGATTTCACCGAAAAGAAATCTGGGCTGAGGTGGTAAGTCACTTCAGCGATAAAAGTGCTCAAAAAAGCTGGAGCAACTGGGCATCACTGAATGACCGCGAAGAGATCCGCCTCCGGCTGAAAGTGCTGAACGAAACCGGCACACTCGATAAAAGCCTGACCGATTTTATCCTCTTCTTTTTCCGGGCATCCGATCCGGTTCTCTACCAGCTCTCCTCTATCGTTCTGGGCCGCGAGATGGAAAAAAATTTACGACTTAATTCCTATTTTGTGCAGTATTGTAAAAAAAGGAATATACCTGCCGACACATCCGTCCTGCTCAATAATCAGCGGAGTCGCCGGAGAGCCCTGCTTGTTCGAGCTTCATGGCTGATAAATCGTTCAACCGGGGGTGATCCTTTCCCCCTGGATATGGAAGAAGTAAGCGGACTGTCCGATTCCGACATCAGCATCACATTTCTTTCGTGCAGCCTGTTGCTGGAAGATATCCACCCCAAATGCAGAGAGTATGCTGTAAAACTGCTCAAACACCGTTTTAGCGATCCGAAGCCCATCCGCGACCGGAATTTGGTAAGAAATGCCGGGATTTTGATCGCCAGACTCAAAGCACACGGGGAATCGGCCGGTGAACTGTTTCACCACTGTTTTGACCGTGCACTAAACCAGTATAACCAGGCAGACCAGCTTGCCACCAAACTTCAGGCTCTGTTTCTGCTCGATGAACTGATGGAAACTTCCATTCATTTGGGGCTGGAGTTTACCGGTTTTGATGGGGGTCAAACCAGGCAGGGACGATTCAACCGGTTCTTGCAATCCCGGTTGAGCCACTGGGCGAGGGCAAATCAAAAAAAGTTTGAGCCGCAAGACGATACGCAACCGGCTTACTCGATCTCTATTGTTGACCAGCTCTACCATTCCAACATCCATGAAGAACCTGAAGAAGAATACCGCATGTTTGCCAAAAGTGTGCACAGCTTTTCTGATGCATCGAGATGGAGAACCTTTACTGTGGAAGAGCGAACATATCGTGCCTTCTTTTTGATCGACTTCTGCATCCATTCCGAATGGACGGAGCCGGAAGAGTTGATGCTGCTTTTCATAAGCAATGGCCTGTATGATAAACTGACACCGGCAGAATTACCAGAAAGTAACCAGCTCAAGTCGGCTCTCTCTACCATCATTAAACGACTGATGGAACTGGAACCATCTCTTTCGCGCAAACTGTTCGATCCGCAATTGATTCATCGCCTGGCCGATCATGAACTGCTTCCCGCGTTGATTCCCACTGGATTTGACCCTGATTTTCTTCCCATCCTTGCAGATGCCGTTGAGCACCAGGTTCGCTTTCTGCTTGCGACGGATGCTGGTTTTAAGCCCGATCATTACATCTACCTGCTTACTATCCGCCGTCCTGGTTCCTCCTTTTACCGCTACATGCTTGAACTTTGCAGCGACCGCGAATATAAACGCACAAACGGTGAGCTATATCCGCTTCAGCAGGTACTGAAATATCTTAACAGGGATAAAACTGATAAATCGCAAAGCCCCACACCGTTTTGGGGTGCACTGGAGCAGCTCAGGAAAAAGGTGGAGTTGCTCAGGGATGAAACCGATCCGGTTCAGCTGCTGCAAGGAATTGAAGGCGAACTGCGGGGAACAGGTACCGAACAGCTTCGCGAAGGAATCACTCTGCACGACCTGCTCGAAATTGTTCAGCCGGCTGACCGTGCCTGGTACCGGGCCGGTTTGCCGCCATTTACCGCTCAAAAAGGGAGTGAGATTGTGGCACGGGATCAAACACTTGCCGATGCACTGAAAACAAAAGCTGAACTTCTTGACCTCAAAAACCTCAATTCCGGTTTTGAGATAGGCGAAACTGCACAGGCAATAGAAAAGCAGCTGGAACAAATTCGTCAGCATATTTTACCGCTTTTGGGTCTGGCCGAGGCCAGCATGTTTGGCAGACTGCTTGACGAAAGCACGGATAAAGTACAGGAATGGGAGCAGGACTTCAGCCACGCATTGGCAATTTGGAATGAGCGGGAGTTGAAAAGATCAGATGATGTACGTAATCAACTGGTAGAACTGTTGCTGGAAATAGAGAATCCCTCCATTCGGAAAAAACTTTTTTTTGTGATCCGCGATACACTAACTGAGGAGGCCAGTGATGAAAAGGATAGCTGGCTTCACCAATATGAGCTGACAAAATGGGCAGCCGGAGCTGCAAACAAAATTAAAGCAGACAAGATCATTTTACCGCTTTGGGATCAGGCACTCCAAACAATTTGGAAACAGCTTGCCGATGAAGCAATGGATTAAAACGCAGAAGCCCGCGTGGTTCAGCTTGTGAAAGCTCCGGAGTTTTCATCGATTCGAAAACAAGATGATGCCCGGCAGGTACTTGATGAAATGAAGCGGTGGTGCCTGAACCGTTACGATGCTTATCATGCCCTGCAATGCAACCGGGAGATGAATCCGTCGTGGAATCCAGGCGCGGGAATTTTCAAAACAGCGAGGGAATACACATCACATTTTGCCCGCGTTTGGCTGGCCCTGCTGATTGGTGTGATTTTTATGTTCGATTTTGGTGACCCCTGGACTGAACTGGCTGAAATAGGCGATGTGGGAGGTGTGATTTTTGCGTTTGTATTCGGGGTGGCGGGTACATTTTTTTATGTGTGGATCGACCTTCGGAAACGTACCGTTCACCTAAAGAACGATCCTTTCGGATGGATCTCAACCTTCGGACGGGTATTTCTGTTTTTGGGTGTTACCTTCATCTACACCGGTTTAATGGTGTGCCTGTTCTGGTATATGTTCTCCAGCACCGATCAGGTTGTTCACGGGGAATATGCTCCGCTTCATCTATTGTCCTGGACCGGCTTTGCTCTGTTCGTGGGTGTGTTTCTGGGATTGATCGGGCGCGAAGATTAACGGTTTGCTAAAAGTGATTTTAGCCCGGATTTTTCACCAGGATATTTTTTCCGCCAACATTTCCGTGACGTTTTGCCCATAACCAAATTTCTTAGTTAGAAATCCGGGTTAGTTCAACGTAACTGATAAATATAAAATATTGATTCTCAACTCTTCCAGGAGTTTACTTCGTCTGTGAGTCGCTGCACTCCTTCAAGTACATAGGGACATGCATGGGCCAGAAACTTTTTTTCGTTTTTGTCAGAAGGTTTGTGTTCATCGTATAAACGAAGTGCTCTTGTTCCGTCGAAATCAACAAATGCCATGCGGAGGGATAAATCAGATGCCGGACAACCAAAAGCAGAACCGTATAGAGTTGCAATTCCGGTTCTTGTCAGGAGATATTCACAAAGGCTTTTGTTATCAGTAACCGATTTTTTAGCAAGCTGTTCTCTGAATTTTCCGAAATCGGGAAACAGATAGAACCCTCCTTCCGGTTCGGGAACGCTGATTCCTGCTGATCGCATATTCAATGAACAGTAACGTCCCAGCATTTTCAGTATATGGCGGCATTTGCGCAGGTATTCATCAATCTCGGGATTTTTGCGATAGGCTGTAACGGCCGCATATTGCACCGGAGCACACGTGGATGTGAACGTTTCGCTGGCTGCAACAGACATCGATTTCAGCAGTCGGCTCTGAGACTTCGGAAAAACAAAAGCACCCAGCCGCCAACCACCTGCACCGCACCACTTGCTCAGTCCGCCGCTGATAATGGTTCCTTCAGGATAATATCGGGCAATGGAAAGATGATTATTTTCATAGTGAAGCTCACTGTATATTTCGTCGGATAGCAGTACCACATCATATTTTCCAGCTACTTCGGCCACCTCTTTCAGATGATTTTCGTCCAGTGTGGTTCCAGTAGGATTAGACGGATAATTGATGATGACAATGCGCGGCCGTTCAGGATCTTCATGGCAATGTTTGTCCAGCATTTCTGCTGAGAGCATCCAGCTGTTTTCGGCTGTTGTTGGCAGCCACTGTACCTGCCTGCCCAAAATACGTGCCTGGGGTGCGTATGAAACCCAGCTTGGGATTGGTATGACCAGGTCGCCGTAATAGACAAGCTGAAGCAGAAACATCAGCTCTTTGGAACCGGGGCCGATAAGCACCTGATGATAGTCGTAGGAACAGCCGTTTCTTTTACTGTAGTAATCGGCAATAGCATGACGAAGTTCCGGGAGTCCTTCAACCGCGAGATAGTCTTTTTGGTGCGCGTTATCGGCGAGGGCTTTGCGAACCGGCTCAGGTACAGGAAACGGAGACTGCCCCAACCCAAAATTATAAATCTTTTTTCCCTTTTTCCGCATTTCCCGGCATCGCTCATTAATGGCCAGGGTTGCAGACTTGGATAGATTGCTGACGTTTAAGTTAAGTGAGTTGATGGATGGCATGGTTGTCTGGGTGTACGTTCAGTGATGTTGTGTGTCCTCTGCAAAACAGTTTGCTTTTTGGGAGGCTATTCAAAACTCGGGCATTATTCAACTTTATTGCTCGATTTTCTCACCATTTCACTCCGAATGAAGCATATCGTCCGATTGAGCGCAACGAAGCGGAGCTGAGTGAAGTCGAAATGTCCGTACATAAGATTTTGCAAAGCCTCCTTCTATTTTGGTTATTGCAACTCTGTTTCTGAATAACCAATTTGTAATGAATTCGTATTTATAAACGTAATTTAATAATCATCCTCTTTCAACTAACAAACAAAGTTTCTTGCAATTTCAAATGAAAAGAACCCGATGATGAAGAAACAACCCATTACCGAAGGTACACTGCTTTGGGAACCTTCACAGAAACAGATCGAACAGGCCAATCTCACCATATTCAATAAATGGCTGGCGAAAAAGAAGGGAAAACATTTTAGATCGTATGATGAGCTCTGGCAATGGTCGGCCGATGAGATCGAGGAGTTCTGGGAAATCATCTGGGAATATTTTGATATCAAAGCAGCAAAACCGTACACATCAGTGCTTAAAAACAGAGAGATGCCGGGAGCCGAATGGTTTGAAGGAGCTGAGCTGAATTTTGTGGAACAAGTGTTCAGGCACCGTAATTTTTCTTTTCCCGCCATTATCAGTTCCGATGAATCTCTGGAGCTGAGGGAAATTGGCTGGGAGGAACTCCATCAGAAAACAGCGGCCGTTGCTTCGGCGCTTCAAGAGCTTGGGGTAAAAAAGGGAGATCGTGTTGCAGCCTACATCAACAATATACCTGAAGCGGTCATCGCCATGCTGGCTACCGCATCCATCGGGGCTGTTTGGTCGTGCTGCTCACCCGATTTTGGGGCCGACAGTGTCATCGACCGGTTCGGGCAGATCAAACCGAAGGTGCTCATAGCTGTTGACGGTTATCGGTACGGCGGAAAAACGTTTGATCGAATGGATCGGATTGCCAGGCTTCAGCGTGAACTGCCGGGGCTGGAATACACAGTTCTACTATCAATGATTAACAAAGAACCGGATCTCTCCAGACTTCACAATCCGGCCGATACGGTTCTCTGGGACCACCTGGAATTCAGCGATCCCGGTGATTTCAGAATCGAACCGGTTCCGTTCAGCCATCCGCTCTGGGTATTGTACTCATCGGGTACGACCGGCCTGCCGAAGCCAATAGTTCACGGTCATGGCGGTATGTTGCTGGAACATCTCAAATACAGGGAATTTCATGCAGATCTGAAAGAGGGAGACCGCTTTTTCTGGTTCAGCACCACCGGCTGGATGATGTGGAATGTGGTGGTAGCTTCCCTGTTAAAAGACTCGACCGCACTGTTGTATGATGGCAGCCCCGGTTATCCCGATCCCGGAGTGCTCTGGAAATTTTGTGAAAAAACCGGAGCTACCTCTTTTGGTTCCAGCGCTGCATACCTGATCAACTGCATGAAACAGAAACTGGAACCGGGTAAAACCTACAATCTGGAAAAGCTGAAAAGTATGGGCTCAACCGGCTCTCCCCTGCCGCCTGAAGCCTTTCAGTGGGTGTATGAGTATGTAGGCAGAAACATTTGGCTTTATTCAACAAGCGGGGGAACGGATATCTGCAGCAGTTTTGTGAGCGGGAACCCGCTGCATCCGGTTCACGCCGGGGAGATTCAGTGCCGCACACTCGGTGCAAATGTACAGGCATTTGATGAACATGGTGAGCCAGTGACGGATGAGGTCGGAGAAATGGTGATCACCGAACCGATGCCGTGCATGCCACTCTATTTTTGGGGGGATGAGGATGGCAATCGATACCGTGAAAGCTATTTTGAGATGTTTCCCGGGGTATGGCGTCACGGCGACTGGTTAAAAATTACTCCCCGCGGCTCCTGTGTTATTTACGGACGTTCTGATGCCACTCTGAACCGGATGGGGGTGCGGATCGGAACCAGTGAGATTTACCGGGCAGTGGACCTGGAAACCCGTGTAAAAGACAGCCTGGTGGTAAGCCTGGAACAGGAAGATAATAGCTGGTATATGCCGTTGTTTGTACAGCTTGAGGAGGGAGATGAAGTGAATGAAGAGCTTGAAAGGTCGATAGCTGATAATATCAAGGAACGGATTTCACCGCGGTTTGTACCGGATGAAGTCGTGTGTGTGGAACAGATTCCATACACTCTGAGCGGAAAGAAAATGGAAAAACCGGTTCAGCGAATCCTTCAGGGTGACCCTGCCGATAAAGCCGCCAGCCGCGATTCGATGAAAAATCCTGAAGCTTTGGATATTTTTGTCACATTTGCAAAAGAGCGGCTGAAGGGCCGGTAGATTTAAAAAGATCTGCGACATTGGCTGTTGTTTCTGTTTGACGTTTTTTCATTTCAAGACTGACAAAATGAAAAACATGTTCGTAAAATTTGTCAGATATGGGTTGATTCAGCCATCATTAAATATGGTTTTAATAGTTTTGGCACACTGTTTGTGTGTAGTATTAACAGGTATCTGAGGCAGTCATATCTTAAAAAAACTGCAGAGCAGTACCACTCAATGTTCTTGTAATCTTTGTAAACTAAAATCATTAATTAAGGAGGTTATAATTATGTTGATGAGAAGAGAAAATGTCCCGACTCTTGCACGTCCCAGAATAAATACCCCGCTCAGCCTTTCTACCTGGCTGGATGATATTTTTGAGGATGCTTTTCACTGGACTGAAGGTTCGTTCACTCCTGAACTGAATGTATATGAAACAGCAAAAATGTTCGAAGTTACTGTTGAGCTTCCAGGTATGGATAAAAACGATTTCGACATCAGCCTGAACGACAATGTACTGACTATCAGCGGTGAGCGCAGGGCCTACAGAAATGGAGAAGAAAACGGACGCCGTTATCACAGAGTAGAAAGCCGTTTTGGCCGCTTCAGCCGTTCACTGCCGCTGCCAAATGTGGTAGATGCCGACAAGATCAAAGCTCAGTATGAAAACGGTGTTCTTGTAATATCTCTGACCAAATTAAAAGAAAAAGCAGGACGAAGAATTGAAATTTCATAGTGATTAATTAACGAAAACAAATAGCATAAAGCCGCCTGGATGAGAATTCCCGGCGGTTTTTTGCATTTATAAACCTTTAATCAATCAAGTTCTGTCTTAAATAAATATACAAAATTGTAG
>SLGL01000056.1 GCA_007123785.1 Balneolaceae bacterium | reverse complement strand
TAAAAATCTCCCTGTACAATCACCGGTATAGCAAGGTAGGTTTTAATATCCTGATCTTCCATTACATACCGAGTAGTGGTACCCTCATCCACCTCGCTTAATGTTGTCATACTTTGATGGCCTTTTATCATAGGGTCAACAAGCTCGGGTACCTCTTTAAATGGAATTTCTTCAAGATCAGGATTATTCAGTTGCGGAGTGATTCCCTCTCTGCACCACTCCAGTTTTTGAGTGGTATATCCATCTCCTGTATCAGGGTCAAATCGGTTCTCAAAATAATAAACTCTGTCTGACCGAACCGCTTCACCGATCATTTCAAGATGATTTTTCAACGCTTCAAACCAATCTGAATAGTCCAGGAGTGAGGCATTCAGGCTTGCAATTACATTGATATGTCTGTTTCTTTCTTCGAGTTTTAATTCAGTAATTTTTCTGAGATGAATATCCTGGAAACTGCCGTATAACCGTACACATTTCCCAATAACCATTTCAGACTGCCCGATACACCGTATCCACTTTTCGTTTCCTTTTTCCGTAGTTGTTAAAAGTTCAAGGTCAAATGATTCTCCATCATTAATTGCTATGTCAATTGCCTGCCGGATCAGCTCTTTACTTTCGGGAAAGTAACGTTCAAATCCGCCGGCAAGGTCAGGATTGTCGTCTTCGCCCATCTCAAGGATTTCTTTGGTCATGTCCGACCAGTACATTTCGTTGTCATTCTTTCGTAGATCCATTTCCCAGCTGCCTATTTTGGAAAGTCGACTAGCCTGGTCAAGCAGTTCTTTCAGCTCTTTCTGTTCTGTTATATCCTTTGCTACGCTGTATGCAATTTCTTCTTCCAAAAAAACTTTGTACGACCAGGATAACCAGATCACCTGCCCTGATTTTTTTATAAATCTGTTTTCAAAATATGATTTATTTACCCCGCTGTTTGCGCTCTCATACTCCTGTATCGTTCTCTCACGGTCTTCAGGGTGAACAAATTCTATAAATGGCGTGGTAAGTAACTCATCTTTTGAAAACCCTAAAATTTCACAAAAAGCCGGATTCACCTTCTTCAAATACCCATCAAATCCTGCTACTATAATCCCATCAGGGGCTGAATCAAATATCCTTGCAAGCTCTTCTTCCAGTTGTTTCCGGTTTATCTCGGATACAAGCTGAACAGCCAATTCCCTGAAAATCGGTGAATAATAGGGCTCCCTTTTCAGATCCTCCTTTACTGCAAGAAGCAGCACTCCGGTAACATCTTTACCATCCATTACAGGATATGAAAATCCGGTTTTTAACCCGGAGGTTTTGGCCAGTTTATTTCGGAGGAAGGTTTTCCGATTATCCAGGTTTCTCCAAAATAACGGCTTATTCTTTTTCCAGGTATTGCCCGGCAATCCCATACCTTTATTAAATACTAAAGCTTCCCCTGGATCTGAGTGAAATTCTTCAGATACACCGGGTGAATAATGATGTGCAAATAGTTGTAACTGTTTCTTGTCCCGGTCTGCCATCCAAAATTCGGCAAGATCGATTTTTTTCAATTCAATGATATGATTGATTGTCTTCTGTAATGCACCTTTCAGATCATCGGCCTCATTAAATGCAAAACTTACATTAGCGGCCAGTGATTTTTGATACTCACTGATTTTTTGGTCTGTTATATCCTCCATAGCACCGATCACCCGGGCAGGTTTCCCGGAATCATCACGTATAATGATCGCTTTATCTTTTACAAATGCATAGCTTCCATCTTCTTTCCTGAACCGATACTCACGATCCCAGCTGTTTTCAGGGCCACTCATCAGCTCATCTACAGCTGGCCCTATTTTTTCAAGGTCTGATGGATGAATATTTTTCATCCATTTATCTATACCTGTTTCAAGCTTTTCAACATCGTACCCAAAAAGGGTTTTAAATCCTTCTCCCCAGAATAGCTTATCGGTTTCTGGTACAAAATCCCAAATTGCATCCGATGTGGCCTTTGTTACATATTCATACCGGGTGTTACTTAACTTTAAATTTTCCCGGGCCTCAACTTGATGTGTTACATCCATTCCAAAAGCAAGAATTCCCTCTATTTTACCATCAACACCGCGATTCGGTAGATACACAAAATCATAAAATCTTCGCGTCGGGCCTTGCCCTTTTGACACCTCAACATATACCTCCATTTCCTTTATCTCAAAAGGCTCACCCGTCTTGTATACTTCATCCAGTATCTCTATAAAGCCCTGCTCCACTATTTCAGGGAAAGCTTCTTTTGCTGTTTTCCCTTTTAATTCATCCTCTGACCGTCCTGTTATCTGGCAAAAAACAGGATTAGCCAAAATATTACGGTGTTCAGGTCCCTCCATCATTGAAACAAATGCAGGCATTTTTTTGAATAACCTCTCATAGCGCCTTCTTTCACCGGTAATAATTTCCTCTGTCTTAATTCTCTCTGTTGCATCTTTCGCCACACAATACATCAGTTTGTCAACTTTATCCCAGCTGGCCGACCAGATGATCGGCACAACAGAACCATCTTTTCTCCGGTATCGATTTTCAAAATTGGTAACATTCAAACCACTCATTATCTCTTCAGCAATCTTATTGGTCTTCTCAATATCATCAGGATGTACGAGATCGAAGTAGGCTTTTCCTTCAAGCTCTTGCGGCTCATATCCCCAAATCTTTGAAGATGCTTTACTGACTTTTACGAATTTGCCCTCATTATTTATTGTACAAATGATGTCAAGTGATTGATCAAGCACGCTGACCAATTCATTTTCGGCAGCTTTTCTTTCTGATATATCATTTATGGAACCAACAAGCTGATAACAAATACCTTCTTTGTCAAAAAGTGGTGTAACACTTACAATACCCGTTTTCGTACCGTCTTTTAAATGAATGGTTTCTTCCCAACACAGATTTTTGCCAGAAGCAACCGCTTCACTGTATTTACTCTTTACGAAAGAAATATTTTCCGGGGGAACAACATCCTCCAGTTTTTTTCCGATTACCACATCTTGTTGTTTACCAAGGTTTTTGAGAAATTGATTATTAACCCTCAAAAACCGATACGCTTCATTTTTTTCAATTGAGAGTGTAAAAATAGCATCACTGATGGTGTCGAAAATCAGAGTCAACTCCTTTTCATTCTTGTGTTGAAGTGTTTCAGCTTTCTTTTCTGCTGTAATATCAATTACAATGGTATCCCAAACCACTCGTCCGTTTTTGTTACTTACCGGGTTACCCATTCCTCTCAACCAGCGCATTGTACCATCCGGATGGTGATACCGGTATTCAGATACCCACTTTGTGTTTTTTTCTGAAGACTCTTTCATAGACTGAACCACATCCTCTACATCATCCTCGTGGATATTCTTCCATCCAAGGCTCCCATCTTCAAAAATCTCATCTGGATTGAAACCCAAAACCTGTTTCACTCCACCACTAACGTACTGCATTTTTTCAAACCCGTCGTAATCCGTTACATATCGGTATAACACACCGGGTACATTGTTCATCACTCCTTTCAGGCTCTCTTGCCTGTTCTTAGTCTCGAATATATCGATCAGCACCATACTAGCCATTTTATCGCCGTCAGGACCTTCAAAAACTGAGGTTGAAAACTCGCACCAAAATTTCTCACCATTTTTTCGCACTCCAATCAATTCACCGGAGGCGCTGCCTTTTTCATCTCTCTCCATCAATTTTTCCGACAACCCCGGTGAATCCCGATCG
>SLGL01000103.1 GCA_007123785.1 Balneolaceae bacterium | reverse complement strand
TGGCTGGGTCTATCCCCGTGTGTACGGGGCCACCTCTATGAACTTTTAACATGGAGGTGTCAATTTGGCGTTAAAATATAAAAAAGATGAGCTGATTCTGCTAACGAAAGGAGAAATCGATTCTTAGAACTGATTCATTAACGGATCATCTACATCAAAAGGTGGCTCTTCACTTTTCTTTAGTTGTTCGAGTTCTTCTGAATCATGGGACTTGATGAGATTTCTGAATGTAAGCCACATCCCCTCATACTCTATGAGTTCTTTTTTCGGCCAGCCCAATGTTCGAACACTTAAACCGGATGGGGCATTGGTACTTCGCCAGAGGAGGATCACACCACCATCTTCGGGGATCAGCTCTTCCCAGCCCAATAAAACTCTCCAGAGTCTTTCACGGACGGATTTTTTCATTTTTGGAACGGCATATACTCCGGGTGCTATCTCATGCATGCATGAATTGATGAACCCGTTAAACCGGTCTGGTACATTACGCGTTATTGCTATCGTCATCTGTATCCAGAAGTGCTTTTATTTGATCGATCATGTTTGGAATCACATTTTCTTTTTGAAATGTTTTTCCGGCAAGTTTTCGCGTTTGGCTTTCAATATCATTCCATTTTCCTTGCGAATTCTGTTTTGCTGCCTGAAAGGCAATTGGCAAGCTAACGGAGCTTCGAAAGAGATCAGCAATATCGAGTGCAAATGCTCGTCCGGATGATTCGTGGATAAAGCCAAGCTGTGGAATGGTACCTGTAACAGCAACTGCAATCTGTGCCGCAGCGTATGTAGCTGTGGTAGAATGGTTGATCGCCTTGTTGATCGAATCATCATCCTCAGGGTTATTTCGGTCAAATTTCCGCCCCTTCCATTCAACCCTATATTGTTGGGATAAACCTTCATACACTTTTTTGATGCGTTTTCCTTCAATTCCGCGGAGTGAAGCAAGATCACGGGCATAATCAGGCAGAGGTTCACCAAACCTGTATTCATACATTTTACGTACGATGTCAATGCGGGTTTTTTCATTGCTCCAAAGTCTAGCTTGCTTTCGTGCAAGTGCCGATCGATCAGGTCCAAATGGCATGCTGGAAGCGTAAAGTCGAATCCCTTTTGACCCAACGGCAAGCACGCCGGTTTGCTGGCGGGCAAGCAGCCGTAATGCATCATGGCTAATTACTGTGCCGGGCCCGAGTAAGATGCAGGACACCTGTTGAAACGGGATTTCATACGCTCCTGCATCCAGTTTCTCATTACCGGCAGTCGTGAACACCAAATTCCCATCTTCTACCGCCAGACGTCCTCTTTCCAGCCACATGAGTCCATGTCTGTCTGCGTGAGGTACGCGAGCTGTTTCCAGGCCAAGTCTTCCTTTTAGTACCATGCGTTTTTATATCTTTGGTTTCGTATACCGATGCGTACTATTTAGTTTATAAACTTTTTCGGGTGAATTGCGATCTCAGGAAATTCTCTGCAGACCTGCTTATCAAATGATACCAACTTTAGACGGAGGTCATCGGCTAAAGTAACAAATTCACAATCGTAGGAAGAGCAACTGGATTTGTGAACCAATTCCAAAACCTGGGTGGAATTCACCTCAAAAGCAGAAGCTTCCATTAACTGTTCAACTTCCTGCATCGATTGCAGTGCAGTTGAGAGTTCTAAAATATTTTTCCTGAGATACAGAGCTAACACATTTCGCATTTCTGATCGCCATAGCACAGGTGCAATCCAATCCGGATCTTTTCTTAATACCTTATATGCCAGTTCTTCCATATCATTGGGTACCCAGAGGCTTGCAATAACACTTGTGTCAACGACGATCATAGACTGCCTTCCTGAGCTTCAGCGTCGGAGGGGCGCCCCTGATCAATGGCTTGCTGAATTTCCAGCAGTGTCAAAGAACCTTTTGCTTGTTGTTTGAGCTTTTTCGCCCGGGCGATAACCTGCTCGGGATCAGGACGGCGGCTGCGAACCATTTGCTTTAAATAATAGATCACTTCACTGTTGATACTCCGCCGGTGCAGCTCTGCCTGCTTCTTTAATTTTTCGTAAACCTCATCGGGTATGTCGCGAATCGTGATATTAACAGGCATGAATTATTGATTTCATTTTGGTTTCATAATAAAACTACGTGATTGAGGGAATTATTGCAAAACAGACAGAACCATACCGCTCAGAGACTACAGCAGGCAGTACAATCAAAGCTTTTTAATCAATATTCAGGCTCTTCGGATTTTCATCATTCCAAAGCCAAAGCTTTTGTGACGGCCGATGCCCCGATAGAGCAATTCCCTGAACTCTTCGCCATTTCGGATTTTCAGGGTTCCCGTAAACGTAACATCAGGCCGCTGAATGATCTTTACTTTACGATTGGGTGTATGATTTCTGCGGGACATTCGCTCTATGGAAAATCGTTTTATGGTCAATGAAGTCAGGTCTGCGCTGTTCTGTTTTTTAAAATAGTTGATCAGCCATTCCTTATAGGTGTCCTCGCGGTCAACCTCCACGCTCTCATCATCAATCTCCCAAACTTTGGAAAGGAAAACATCCAGTTCCTGCCCCTTATTCCATTTCGGCCCGTCAGAGGCTTTACGAATGACAGGACAGACGCGAAGTTCAAAACCTAACTCCATGCCATCTGGAAATTCTGTTGGCATCGGTTTGGAGGCCATTCGGTTCCAGTCTACGATGTCATAAACTGTTGGACTGGCAAAGCCTTTGGCCAGGTTTTGGAGGGTCTCCCAGGCCAGGTCGGAATAGCTTAAAACCCGAATGGCCTGACCATTATAGTCGGCTATTTGCCGGTGATTGTCTTCTACACTGAACGGCTTGGGAGCTTGATCCTGGAACAGTTCCGACAAAGCACAGTGTACGAGATAATTATTTCCAACCTGTTTCAACGGTAGATGCAGCATTTTTCCCAGTTGCATTAATCCCCGGGAGTTGAGCCACATCTGTATCATGTGTGTGGTTTTGGTTTGTGTTTCATTCATTTGAATTCTCCTCTTTTTGAATTTCAATTTCGCCTTGTGCAATCCATCGTTCACCCACATGGATTTGATTTTTCCAGTCTCGTCGGTCTGTGACAGGTTGTTCGAAATCAGCTCTTGGTTGTTGATCTCCATTCTGTTCCACCGGCCACCAGGCGGGAAATCGATCCCGTTGATCTGCCCGGCTTGATAGTGGTGCTTTTTGCAGCGCTTCCGTTAAAGATTCACACTCCATTCGATTGAAAAAAAGCGGACTTGCCGGCAGGCAGGTTTTTCTGCCGATGAACAGTGGACGTTCAGGAAATTCAAGCGCTTGCGCCAGATCATCAAGAGTCGGTTTTTCATCGGCGGGATCCAACGTTAATGCAACCGTGTGAACGGAATCCGCAAGGTAATCGCGAAGCCTGATATGGGTTCCTCTGCTTGAGGGTCCACCTTTACGTTGATCCAACCATCCTTGCGTGGTCCACGCGTTTTGATCGAGCATGAATTCCTGAGACAAGTCAACCGTTTGATAATCCCGGATCTCCTGTCCGGCACGATCCTGACGGGAGGCATATCGCAGCCGATGTTGAAGGGATTCCAGCTTATTAAAATCGCCGTGATCGTAACCAAGCGCGTTGGCAAGTAATCCGGAGATCATAGAAAGAGCCGGATAGGCCTGAACTTTCCCATGCCGATCGATAATGGGTGCCCCAAAACTCATAATAGGTGCATCCAGCCGAAGAATGAGTACATCCATCGTT
>SLGL01000278.1 GCA_007123785.1 Balneolaceae bacterium | reverse complement strand
GATGAGCTCGGTGAAAACGGACACCAGAAACCGGGTAACTTTCTTCCGCCCGTTGAATTACCACAGCGCATGTGGGCAGGCGGCAGCATTCGTTTTAAAAAACCGTTAAAGGCTGGTTCACCTGCTGAAAAAAAATCAACCATTATCGGAATTGATGAAAAAGAAGGTGCCACCGGAAAACTCTGTTTTATTACCATTCGTCACCAAATCAGCTCATACGGAGCAGTAGCAATTGACGAAGAGCAGCAAATTGTCTTTCGGGAAGCATCTGAAGAGGGTGCACATCCCATCCGCACCAAACCGATGGACATTGATTACGACTGGAAAAAAAACAGCAGGACTGATACTGTACAGCTTTTCCGATTCTCTGCTCTCACTTTCAACAGCCACAGAATTCACTACGACTATCTCTACGCCACTGAAAAAGAGGGTTATCCCAGCTTGCCGGTTCACTCGCCGCTTCTGCTTGTGCTGATGGTCAATGATTTTAAAGGCAAAACCGACGGTAAATTAATTGAGGAGATTTCCTACCGGGCGGAAGGGCCGCTTTATGCGGGTGAAGAGATGACGATCACCTGCAAAGATGTGGATAACTTCAAATCTGAAATGAGAGTACTGGGGCCGGATAATAAAATGGCTATGTCGGCAGCTATTAAGTGGACCTATTCCTGGAATACATGAAAATCTTTCGGCAAAACAGTCTCTAAACCAGATACCTTCAGAAATCCACCACGTTTCGGACCCAGCCCCTTCCCTATCCCGGCCAGACTGCAGCCTGGGAAAGGAAGGGGTGACTCTTTTACCGGATAGGTACCTTTCAAAAAAGCTCTGTGATAAATGCTGAACCACTGATGAATTTCCCCCTCATTGCGGCATGTTTTCGCTGGCATTTTTCCGCCAACCGGCAGATGCTGAGTGAAATATCCGGACTAATCTTCTTTTTCGTACCTGACTTTGGCCTCTGCCAGCGCTTCATCAGCAGCGAGGATGGTTTGATCGAGCATATCATACGTCAGTGAGGTGGCCAGGAACCAGGTTTCGAAAGGTGATGGAGGCAAATACACGCCCCGTTTTAGCATTTCGTGGAAAAAAAGACGGAAAAATTTCTGATCGGTGGTGTTGGCGGTTTTGAATCCGTTCACTTTTTCGGATGTGAAAAAGATGCTGATCATCGAACCCGCCTGATTCATGTGATAATCGACCTCATGTTCACTCAGAACCACCCGAAGGCGTTTAGCCAGGTAATCTGTTTTTTCTTCCAGTTCCACATAGTACTCAGGGTGTTTTTCGAGAGCAGTGAGCTGTGCGTAACCGGCACTCATCGCCAGCGGATTCCCAGATAGTGTTCCCGCCTGGTAAACCGGTCCGACCGGGGATACCACATCCATGATCTCTTTTTTTCCACCGAAGGCACCCACCGGCAGTCCGCCCCCGATAATTTTTCCAAAAGTGACCAGGTCGGCCCACACATTGTACCGTTCTTGTGCGCCGCCGCGAGCCAGGCGAAATCCGGTCATCACTTCATCAAAAATCAGCAGGGTTTTGTGTTGATCACACAACTTTCTCAATCCTTCAAGAAATCCGGGTTCGGGAGGGATACAACCCATATTGCCGGCAACCGGCTCCAGGATGATTGCAGCCACATTTTTTTTGTTCTTCTTGAGGAGTTTTTCCACACTCTTCAGATCATTATAATCGGCGTTGAGGGTATCTTTGGCCGTTCCCTCAGTCACACCGGGGCTGCTCGGTTTACCCAGTGTGAGGGCACCGCTGCCTGCTTTGATCAAAAACGAATCGCCATGGCCGTGATAATTCCCTTCAAACTTGATAATTTTTTCCTTGCCGGTATATCCTCGGGCTACACGGATGGCGCTCATACACGCTTCGGTGCCGGAATTCACCATGCGTACGCGCTCCACATTGGGCACCATCTCCTGAACCAGCTCCGCCATCTGAATCTCAATCTCAGTAGGTGCACCAAATGATGTAGAGTTGAATGATGCATCCTGAACAGCTTTTACCACGGGTGAATAAGCATGTCCCAGAATCATGGGGCCCCAGGAACCAACGTAGTCGATATATTCGTTGCCGTCTTCATCGGTGATGATCGAGCCTTTGGCTTTTTTAAAAAAAACTGGTACACCTCCCACCGATTTAAACGCCCGCGCCGGAGAGTTCACCCCGCCGGGAATAAATTGCTGTGCTCGTTCAAACAGGTATTCGCTTTTATTCAGTAGCATGTATTCGTTTTGAAATATTCAGTGATCTGATTTTACTTCGTGTACCCTCGTTCCGCCGGCGGATGATTTGTCCAACGAGGGGTGTGCTATGGGTATAGACCCATTTTCCACGTCCAGAGCCCGTTTCATGGCTCGGCAAACATACCCCTCGTTAGTCAACAAATCACGACAAGTCGTGTTTTTGACTAACTTTTCCCCTCTTGAGAGGGGATTTGTTGAGCAAATATTATAAAATCGGGGCATTTTTAAAGAGCGATTTATCCACTTATTCATTCGCCCCGTTAGCAATGCGTTAATCGCTCATATTTTGCAGGGCCGCAATCCGCTCTTCCAGCGGCGGGTGTGTGGCAAAAAGAGCTTTAAGTCCTTTTCGCTTTCCGCTTGTAATACCAAACGCCTGCATGGAGTCCGGCATCTGATTCGGGACATTGCTTTCTCTTTGAAGCCGTTGCAGCGCAGAAATCATTCCCTGGCGGCTGCCAAGCCGGGCTCCGGCTTCATCAGCCACAAATTCACGTCTTCTGGAAAACCAGAACACAATCATGGAAGCCAAAAATGCGAGCAGAATTTCTGCTATTATCGTGGTTACAAAGTAGCCAATTCCCAGGCCTTGTTCATTTTTCAGAACAACGCGGTCTACAATAAAACCTGCGATTCGGGCCAGGAACATGACAAAAGCGTTCACGACACCCTGGATCAAAGCGAGTGTGATCATATCGCCGTTGGCAACATGGCCGATTTCATGGCCCATAACCGCCCGGATCTCTTCACGGTCGAACCGCTGCATCATTCCTTCACTTACCGCAACCAGAGCTTTGTTGCGATTGGCTCCCGTTGCAAATGCATTCGACTGCTGTGCGGGGAAAATTCCAACTTCGGGCATACCGATTCCGGCTGCCTTGGACTGCTCTTCCACGGTTCGTATCAGCCACTGCTCACGCTCATTCCGGGGTTTGTCAATAATCTGAACCTTGGTGGTCCACTTGGCAATTTTCTTGGAAAATAATAACGATACAAGGGATATACCCATACCAAAAACAAGACAGAACACAAGCAGTGCCTGCAGGTTCAGGCCGGTTCCCGATTCATCCAAAAAGGACCCGACTCCCAACAGAGACATCGTAATACTTGCCACGATAAGAATCGAAAAGTTGGTAGCCAGAAAAAGAAGAATTCTTTTCATTTTTATTATTTCGTTTTATTAGTTGATGATATTCTTTTTAACAAGTTAAATGGTTGCAGATAAGCTTGGTGACTTATCAGCCGACGTTGTCAGGAGCTGGCGCACGCTGACAGGTCGATTCAATTGTAACCATTAAAAACTCACTTATAAACGGAACGTTTTGCCTTTTATTTATTACAACAATCGTGCCGCATTTTTTGCGAAATAGGTGGCGATAAGATCGGCACCGGCACGTTTAAACGCAATCAGGGCCTCCATCATTGCCTGCTCTTCATCGAGCCAGCCGTTGGCCGAAGCCGCTTTAATCATCGCGTATTCT
>SLGL01000313.1 GCA_007123785.1 Balneolaceae bacterium | reverse complement strand
TTAACAGGGAAAAAAATTATCTCAATTACCCTTGCTGAAAATGACCGATACATTACTTTAGAATACGATGATCGATTTGAACTTTTGTTTCAGGTTTTTGGAAATAAACCGAATATTTTTTTAATCCGGGATGATAAAATTATTGGCTCATTTAAATCACCTGAAGAACATATCGGAAAAACCCCGCCTAAACCACGGCCGGCCTCTTCTCCGCCTGCCGAATTCAAAGAGGGCTTATCCCCAAAAAAAGTGATCACCAAAACCAATCCAAAATTCCCGAGGCATCTCATCCCTGCCGTAACCGAACACTACGATCTGGATCTAAAATCATCCGATGAAGTTCGCGAAATAACCCAGATGTTAACAAAAGCTATGCTCAATGAAGCAGAGTTCCGGGTATTGAAAAATGGCAATCTCTGCCTGATTCCTCAGCACCTGCTCCCGGTCGAAAATCTGAAAACGTTCGACGATATCAACGCGGCTATCCGGTTTGTCTATTACGAAACCTCACGAGAGCGGCGACTATCTGCCCGGATTCAATCCGTTAAACCCAGGATCGAGACGGCCATTCGTAAAACAGAATCTGCTATCAGCCAGCTTGAAAAAGCCGACAAAGGCCTGGAGCGCTCAGAAACCTATGAACAATTCGGCCATATCCTGATGGCTCATGCTCACCAGGAGCCGAAAGACCATTCCGGTACTATTACTCTGACCGATTTTTATAACGAGAACAAACCGGTGGATATTCCCATAAAACCGAATAAAACCATTGCCGAAAATGCTCAGATCTATTACGAAAAATCGAACAAGGCAATACGTAATGTGGAAGAATCCAGACGCAGGCTCACCGAGAGCAAACAAAAGCTCAAACAGCTTAAAAAACTGAAGAACTCTATGGATTCCATCGAAAAAGTGTATGAATTTGACGAGTGGTTCAAAGCCCACGAAAATGAGCTTGATGAACTGGGTATTCTCTCAAAAAGCAAACAGGGCGATACGGCCCCTTATCGAAAACTTACAATTGATGGTTTCGAAGTATGGCTGGGTAAAAATGCCAGGAGCAATGACCATCTTACCACGGACGCCCACAAAGAAGATGTGTGGATGCATGCCCGTGGTGTAAGCGGTTCGCACCTGGTCATACGTATGAATAACCACAAAGAAATGCCGCCAAAACCCGTATTATTAAAGGCAGCTGCGCTGGCTGCATGGAATTCCAAAGCGAGAGGCGCAGGCCTTGCACCGGTGATTGTCACAAAGCGTAAATATGTAACCAAACCCAAAGGTGCACCGGCAGGTACCGTTCGCGTGCAGCGTGAAGACGTGGAGATGGTGAAACCTCAAAAATTTTAATTGATTTCTTGTGAAAACCAAAGCTGTTTCAGACCATTCCTTTTTAAAATCACCCATCTTTCTTTGCGGAATGATGGGGTCTGGAAAATCGACTGTAGGAAAAGCACTTTCGGACATACTGGGCATATCTTTCTCCGATCTGGACACACTCATCGTGAATCAAGAAGGAATATCCATCCCGGAAATATTTGAGAGCAAGGGTGAGAGCGGTTTTCGCATGATTGAGCAGAAGCTGTTAATTCAGCATGCAAAGTCAACCAAAGGGATTCTTGCTCTTGGTGGCGGTGCCCTTCAAGACCAGCAGATAGTGGATCACGTAAAATCATACGGCTGGCTTGTATTCCTTGAAACTCCGTTGGAAGTACTCGTAAACCGGCTCAAATCTGGTAGAGGGCGTCCAATGCTCAATAAAACTGAAGTCAAAAACCTTGACAATCGAATAGAAAACCTTTTGAAAGAGCGACTGCCTTACTATCATCAGGCACACATTATCATTCAAACCGGTTCATCAAGCAAAAAACAGGTGGCCGAACAGATTGTAAAAAAACTGAAATCGTATGAAGCATAAACTCAGCATCCGGTCTTCGGCCGGAACCTACCCGGCTTTTGCAGGTGAACATATTCTCAAAGAAAGTCTGAACGAGATTCTTGAAGATCACGTCACAGACAAACTTTTTATACTGGCGGATGAAAATGTACTCCGCCACCACCAGGAACACATTAAACATATAGCTTCTTCGATTGCCGGGGATATCCATCTCATTTCAATTCCCCGTGGGGAATCGAGTAAATCGGTCAAATTCTGGTCCCGTTCGGTTGATTTTCTACTCCAAAACGGAGCCAGGCGTAATACACCCCTTGTGGTAATAGGCGGTGGGGTAACAGGTGATCTGGGTGGATTTGTTGCTGCTACCACTCTGCGTGGCATGCCGCTAATTCACGTTCCTACCACTATTTTAGCGATGGTTGACAGCTCTATTGGGGGTAAAACCGGTATCAACCATCAAACCGGAAAAAACCTGATCGGATCGTTCTACCAGCCCAAAGCCGTGATTGCCGATACCGCATTTCTGCGTTCTCTGCCCCGAAACGAATGGATCAACGGACTTAGCGAGATTTTGAAATACGGAGCCATTCATGATAGTGAAATCTTCAGCGAAGCAAAAATTTTTCTGAATGAACGCACGGATGAGATCCCCCGCGAAAAACTCATTCCTTTGATCGCTAAATGCATCGGCATCAAAGCTGACATTGTGGAAAAAGATGAATTTGAAGCTGGTATTCGTGCATTTTTGAATTTTGGGCATACATTTGCCCACGCTCTCGAAAAAGCGTGTAATTTTGATACGATCAGCCACGGTGAAGCCGTTTTCCTCGGGATGCTTGCTGCTCATAAGCTATCAGCTGACCTGGGTGCCAATCTTCCCGGAAATGATCTTGATCCGTTTCGTGCACTATACAGCTACAGAGTATCCGAAGAAAGCTTATCTTACAACGATTTAAATAAATTTATGCTTTCTGATAAAAAACGAACCGGAAAGCACTTTACATTCGTTGTACTTGAAAAGTGGCAACAACCGGCACTAAAAACAGTAAATGATCAACAGCTTATCAATAGTGCCTGGAATGTTGTTTTTGAAGAATTAAAAAACTGCAGACAAACAGACATCAACGCTTGATTCTACGTTTTATACATACCATCTGGAAGTTTTTCTGGCGCACATTTTTTGTGCTGATGGTTATTGGTATACTCTTAATTGGCATTGCAATTGGCCTGCTCCAGATTCCGCAGAGCAAAGATTATATAAAAAATGAAATAGAAACCACATTTAATGAGCAGTTTGAAGGCAACCTCACAATCGGGAACGTGAGCGGATTCCTGCCTTTCACAGCAAAAGCAGAAGACGGCTATATTTATGCACCAGGTGACAGTCTCAACCCTGTTCTCTCTTTCGAATCGGCCGAAATAAAAATAACCTGGTGGGAACTGATTCAGCGAAACCTGGTCATCTCCTCACTCGAAGTTACTTCACCTACAATTCATATCGGTTTTATTGAGGATGATTTAGGGCTTTCCAAAGCTTTTCAACAAAAAGAACAGCAGCCACAATCCCCCATCCTTGATCAAGACGGCACGCCAAGACTGCTCACTCGAATCAGTATATTTGCACCTTCCATTTCTGTTATTGATGGACAGGTTGATGTGGACAGTACCGTTGAACTTCCAGATAATTTGCAACTTCCTTCTCCCCTATTTGTCCAGAATCTGAATTTCACTGTTTTCCTGGAAATAACCGATACAGAAATATTCTTTGATTTACCCGACTTTATCGCAGAAATACCCGATTCACCCTATGAATTTGTTGAGCTCAGAGGACAGTTTTACAACGATAATCGCTACTTCGAACTGAACCGGTTCCGTATTGGTACCGAACTGGGGAATGCCGATTTCAGTTTTGAGGCATCCCCTGTAAACATTTTCCGGGAAAATATTGGAGAACAGTTTAAAAATGCATCCTATCGGTTTCAAATTACGGAAAGCTCATTCAAATCCGGCCTTGTTCGTCAGTTCACCGATGCCTATCCCGACTTTGAGAATGATCTTGAACTCGAGCTC
The DNA here is from genome assembly GCA_007123785.1 of Balneolaceae bacterium. GTDB lineage: Bacteria > Bacteroidota > Rhodothermia > Balneolales > Balneolaceae > Rhodohalobacter. Next base: position 9,512 of record SLGL01000313.1, on the reverse strand, counting down.
ATCTCGGAAGGCACAGCTGAAGAATATTATATTGACAAGCTTCAGGCCAATGTAGGAGAGTCGTCGGTTTTGATTTCGGCACAAGCCTATCATCTTTTCAGCCCGGAATTCGCTTATTTTGCCCGGCTTGAAAATGTTGTGATTCATCCAGAGAAACTGGATTGGATCTCGAACACTTATTTTGATGGCCAGTATGACCTTGAACGCTACCAGCTCAGCACGATACGCGGGGAACTGATGGGTGATTATACTGCACTGAACACCGATTTTAGAGCAGAAACACAAGCCGGTTCATTATTTCTAAACGGCAGCCTTTCTTTTGATGAACCCATCACCTATGACTTGTTTTTTGAAGTAGATTCGTTTGATATCACACCATTTCTGGCCGATACAGTCAATACCAGCATTATCCGAGGAAGTATTACTTTAGGCGGCACTGGCACTGGTCAGGAAGCCAGTTTCACCAGTACCATCGACCTGAGTCAAAGCCAGATCTACGGCCACTATGCCGACTCCTTCATCGCGGAGCTGATATATTCTTCCAACCAGTTCAATTATGACATCCGTGGCGGAGACACGGAATTCTTCTTCTCTGCCAGCGGACTTTATGGGTTCGGAGACGGACAAAAAACCCTGGTTACAGAAGGCGAAGTTCAAAACCTCGACATCAAAACGTTTTATCACGATTTTCACGCTGACACCACCAATTTTAACAGCACCTTTTCCACAAACCTGGAGTGGACCTCACAAGATGACCTTACCGGGCGTGTTAGTTTTGAAATAGCTCCATCCACTATCAATACCGATACACTCCGCGCTCACCAGTTTTATGCAGATTTACAGGACATCCATCAAGACTCTCGGCGGCTGCGGATCACCAGTTCCTTTTTTGACGGTGAAATTTCAGGCACTCTGCAACCGGAGCTTATCCGGGATTATGCGAAATATTGGTCTGCCTATTTGAAGGAACGGGCCGGTGAAGAGTTCTTATTTAATCCAGACTATTTTGAACCGGAACCGGCTTCGGAATGGGCCTTTTACGATGGGGAAAACAGGGCGATAGATATTGCCGTAGATATGAACGTAAAAGATCTTTCCCTGTTTCGAAAATACGTTCCCGATCTGCCAGATCTGCAGAGCAGTGCCCGGTTCAGCGCATCTATCAACACATCACAGGAACGTTTTTTAATCACCGGAAGCTTACTCGATGAAAGTTTTCGTTATGGTGATATTGCAGCAGAAAATTTCAATGCCGCTTTCACGGCCAGTTTCCGGCATGACAGCAAACTGAAAGAATCGAGTACAGTAGACCTTCAGCTCAGCAGTGATCAAACTGAAATTCGTGGTATTGAACTGAAAGACAGCTACCTCAACCTGACAATGAGAAATGACTCACTTGGAGTTGTACAGTACTTTGAACGTCTGGAAGATGATTTACGAGTCGAATCTGCTTTCACCGGATTTTTAAGGCCCGATAAGTTTGAAGTGATTATTGATGAACTCTCTGCCGGAACTTCCGAATATGACTGGTATGCTGAAGGGAACCCTGTCATAAGCTATACAGAGGAAAAAAAACTCAATATAGAGCAACTGGTTTTAATGAGTGATACCGACTACATCGAAATTCACGGAACCTACAGCCCCGATCCCGATGATGTGGTAGAATACACTGTGAGAGAATTCAACCTTTCGAGAATTTCTGATCTGATTGGAGGTAGAATACAATTTTCCGGAATTCTGAATGGAGATTTCAAAACACAAACTCTTACTCGAATTCCATCTATCGAAGGAAACATCAATTTTGAAGAGGTAAGAATTCAGGAGCGACTGATCGGAGACATCAGTCTGAATAGTGTGTTCAACTCAGAAACAAACCAGTTCGACACCGAAATTCATGTGTTCACCGATCCGGAAAAATATCCCCGATACTATGAAAGAAACGACGGGATTGGCCAGGATCTGCTGCTTACAGGTTATTTTAAGCTCCCTGATGCTGATATCGATCCCGATGAATATCTTTATTATTTTGATGCCGATCTGCGCCAGGTGGATATGTGGATTGTTACCTTCATTGTGCCAGATATTGTTCCCGAAGTGGAAGGCAATTCCTCGGGTGAAGGGTACATCTGGGGAACCCGCGATGATTACGATTTTTTTGCCTCATTTGATATTACTGATGTTTTTGCCCGTCCCGCATTTACAAATGTAGGTTACATATTGAATGGCGAACTGGATTTTTCTCGTCACGATGGCCTTATCTTCAAAGATATTGAACTTCGGGACAGCCGTAACGGGCGCGGCCTGCTCTACGGTCAGGTCGACCTGGATGATTTTTCACCTACCACGGTTCTGAACCTTACACTCGACCTGGATGACCTGCACTTCATGAACAACCCCTACGATCCTGACATCCCATTCTACGGAAGTATCTACGGAACGGGGCAGGTGCAGATCATTGGCACCAACTTCAACCCCATGCTTCGCACAACACGTCCGGTAGTCCTTTCCCCGAGATCCCGGATTTCCATCCCGCTGGAACCTGAAATTGAGTTTGAGCAAGACCGCCGTTTCATTCAGTTTGTAGAATCTTTTGATATGCCCTTTTGGGACCGTCATCTGGCCAGGTTAGACCGCCAGAATGAAGAAGAAGATGGGCCCGATCTCACGTTCCTCGAACTTTTTACAATGGACCTTCAGTTCCAGGCCAGTGACCCTGTAAATGTGAGGCTGATTTTTGATCCGGTTACCAACGATATTCTAAGCACCAACGGGACCGGGCAGGTTCGTGTTCTCCTTGAAGACCAGGACGTGAGTATGTTTGGCCGTTTTAATATTACCGGTGGCGATTACCAGTTTGTAACTGGCGATATTTTTACGAGGCGTCTTACACTGCAAGAAGGTGGTTCCATCAGTTGGTCTGGCGATCTTGTAGATGCCAGCCTGAACGTTACAGCAGTTTATCGTGCCCGTCCCAATATCTCAACGCTTATGTCCGTATCGGGCCCGGCTTCCACTGCCGATCCCGGCCAGCGGATTCCGATTGAACTGGTACTGCAAATCGGCGGAACCATTACGGCAGTAGAAAACGACTTTTTCTTCCGTGTGCCTACCGGTATTGAAGGAACTGTAGACCCAACTATAGCCAGCCAGATCAGTAATCTCAATCAAAACGAAGATGAAAAACTGATACAGGCAACCAGTATTTTGCTTAGTGGTAATTTTATCCCATCATCCGGAGCACAGGGACTGGGGCTGGCTGAAGGCTTGTCCGGAACAGCCGTTGTGGTGAACCCGCTTATAACAAGCCAGGTAATCAATCCGCTGCTTTCCAATCAAATTAATTCTCTTCTCCGCAGTGATATCACCTTCGATATCGATTTTAATCTTACCGCCTTTAATGAAGTAGATCTCGGTGTTGCCCTGCGCCTGTTTGATGACCGTGTGATCCTCAGACGTGAAGGCCAGATAACCGGTGAACAGAGCGACATTGGAGATATTGGAGCAACCTACAGAATCAACCGGACTTTTTCGGTAACAGCATTTCACAGACAAGACCCCACTCTCGCTTACACCAGCGGTGTGGAAACCCGTCAGGCACAGGAAATGAACGGAGTTGGACTGGAAGCCCAGGTTCAATTTAATACCTGGCAAAGCCTGCGTGCACGAATTTCAAGTGCGTTCAGATCGTTTTTTGGGCTGCAAGACAGAAAAGAATCAGAAGATGAATCATTGGCCAATCAAATTCAGCCAATATCAAAAACAGATAAATGAGTCAAAATAAGTTAAGTTCACTTGAAAAAAGTATTATAGAATTATTGAAGTCCTACCCCGATGCATCCATTCCGGTACCCCTGCTGGTTGATGCACTGGGACTTCCCAAAAAAAAGGGAGCCCAAAAAATTAAACGAAGCACCAACCGGCTCAAACAGCTTGGCCATATTATGGTTACAAAAGGAAATCTTATTCGCCTTAATGAACCGGTTGTAAGTGATGAAAAATTTGTAGAAGGCAAACTGGATGTAACCAGTCACGGCGATGGCTATGTGATTGTTGAAGGCCGTGATCAGGATATAAAAATTTCTCAAAAATATATGGGAACGGCTCTCAACGGAGATACTGTAAAAGTAAAACTGCTGGGCTATCACAAAAAAAGTAAAAAACCACTCGGCCGCATTGAAGAAGTTGTGAAGCGGGCTGATACCATTTTTGTGGGCACCCTCGAAGAGGTCGCCAAAAATACTTATCTGATCAAGACCGATCAGCTTTCATCCCGTGCCGATTTTTTTGTAGATCCTGATGACCTGAACGGGGCAAAACCGGGGCAAAAAGTTACTTTCAGTTTGATCCGGTGGGATGATATCCGGGGTTATCCACAAGCAAAAGTTCTCGATATACTCGGTGATGCCGGAACAAATGAAGCGAATATACTTTCAATTCTGGCTGAAAAACAGTTTAAAAGCGGCTTTCCTGCCGATGTGGAGAGATTCGCCGAAAATATCACCTTTGATATACCCCAGCAGGAAATTGATCGCCGGAGAGATATTCGTGATGAGGTAGTATTGACAATTGACCCTGCCGATGCCAAAGATTTTGATGACGGACTCAGCATCAAAATGCTTAATAACGGAAACTATTATCTCGGTGTGCATATTGCTGATGTTACCCACTATATGCCCAGCGGATCACCCCTGGATGAGGAAGCTTACAACCGCGGCACAAGCGTCTACCTGGTAGACCGTGTAATCCCCATGCTTCCCGAGCGACTCAGTAACGGAGTTTGCAGCCTTAGGCCAAATGAAGACAAATTAGCCTACAGCTGTTTTATGGAAATTGCACCAAACGGAAAACTGGTCGATTATTCTATTGAAGAAACAGTAATCCACTCCAAACAGCGGTTTGTGTATGATGAAGCTCAGGATATTCTGGACGGAAAAAACCAGCACAAATACCACAACGAGCTTAAAATTTTACAGGCACTTGCAAATACACTTCTGGACAAACGATTTCGGGAGGGGTCCATTAACTTCGAAACTCCCGAACCTAAATTTGTGCTTGACGATACAGGAAAGCCTGTGGATGTGATCGTTAAAGAACGTCTCTTTGCACATAAATTGATTGAAGAGTGCATGCTGATGGCCAATAAAACTGTATCTTATCACATAAAAACCCTTCGAAAAAAAGGTAACAAAAGTGTAAAAAACGACCACCCATTCCTCTATCGGGTTCACGACAAACCAGACCTTGAAAAGCTAAATAATATCCGTGAAACGGCGAAGCCTCTCGGAATCGAATTTGATCTTCACGGAACAGTTACATCAAAAACAATTAACAGCTTACTAAAACAAGTTGAAGACACATCTCTTGAAAATATCATCAACGGCCTCATGCTTCGAGCAATGGCCAAAGCTGAATATTCTCCGAAAAACATCGGCCATTTCGGACTTGGGTTTGCAAATTACGCACACTTTACGAGTCCGATCAGGCGTTATCCAGATGTGATTGTACACAGGCTGCTCAAGCGCTACAACTCTGGTGCAACGGAATACAATTATACCAAACTTGAAAAAATTGGTGAACATTGCAGCGAGCGGGAGCGTTATGCAGTAGAAGCTGAAAGAGATTCTGTTAAACTAAAGCAGGTTGAATTTCTTTCAGAGCGTCTCGGTTCAACTTATCAGGGGACCATAAGCGGTGTTACCGAAAATGGTCTTTACATTGTACTTGATGATATATACTGTGAAGGAATGATTCGCGTTAGCGATCTTAAGGACGATTATTACGTTTATCATCCACAAATGCATTGTTTAATTGGCAGGTCCAAAGGAAAAAAATTCCGTCTTGGGGATACCATCAAAACAAAAGTAATCAACACAAATCTTGAAAAAAGGCAGATCGATCTTACAATTTCAGATTTCTAAAAAATAAAACTCTATGCGGTTGCTACAAAAATCTCTACTCATCTCCGTACTTGCGCTTTTTATCAGCACAACAGCCATTGAGGAAGCACTTGCTCAATATTTTTTCTTTGGAAAAAACCGAGTTCAATACGAACGATTCGACTGGCGTTTCATTGAAACCGATCATTTCGATATCTACTATTACGATTCAAAAAACTACCATCTCGCTCAGTTTACTGCCGAAACGGTTGAATCTTCTTTAAGACAGCTAACCGAAGACCTCGGAGATCAGCTTACAGACCGCATTCCTGTCATTATCTACGACTCACACAGCGATTTTTCTCAAACAAATGTGGTTCAGTTACCAGTGGATGCTCAGGGAATTGGGGGTGTGACAGATAAATTTAAAAACAGGATGACGCAACCATTTATGGGGGATTATGCCGATTTCAGGCGAACCCTTCAGCACGAGTTGCTTCACGCTTATATCAATGATGTTTACTACGGCGGATCGGTACAATCGATCATGCAAAACAATATTCAGCTTGTATTCCCTCTTTGGTTTGAAGAAGGCCTTGCAGAATTTCTTGCCCTCGGATGGGATACACAGACCGACATGTTCATGCGTGATGCTGTACTGAATAATGCACTGCCCCCTATAAATCAACTGAGAGGTTTTTACGCTTATCGGGGTGGCCAGGCTTTCTGGTATTACATAGCTGATCAATACGGAAGGCCCAAAATAAACGAGATAATGCAGCGAATTAAGACCACAAGAAGTATTGAACGCTCGCTGGTTCAATCACTTGGCTTGCAGCTTGATGAATTGTCAGAGCGCTGGAGAGAATACTGGCGTCAGCGCTACTTCCCTGAGGTTGCCCAGAGGCAAACCTTAAGCTCTGTAGCTACCCACCTCACAAGACAGGCACGCACACGAACCTACGACACAAGCCCGACAATCTCTCCGCAAGGCGATCGTATTGCCATGATCACTAACCGACGGGGTGTTTTTGATGTAATTGTAATCGATGCAAACACAGGTGAAAGACTTAAAACTATCATTAGCGGAGCAGACAACCCGATGTTTGAAGAGTTGAATATTCTGAACCCGAACCTTTCCTGGTCGCCCGATGGTACTCAGCTTGCACTTTCCAGTAAATCGCAAGGACAATATAACCTTGCCATTGTAGACTACGAAACCACAAATACACGCACCATTCGTTTTCCTGATTTGGATGCAATTAACTCTGTTGCCTGGTCTCCCGATGGAAGCAAAATCGCATTTGATGGAAATATCGGACCGTATCAGGATATTTTCGTTTACAATCTCGAAACCAGTGATTTTATAAATCTGACAGGTGATATTTTCACCAACAAAGAACCCGCATGGGGCCCCGATTCTGAAACCGTATATTTTGTATCAAACCGAGGCGACAAATTACAACCTCATACCTACCTGGCGGGATACTCCGCCATGGTGGACGACTCTTTCTTCAGAACCGACCTCTACCGAGTGCGTGTAGGCAGTAACCGCATTGAACGGCTTACCAACACGATTTGGGATGAAACTCAGCCTACACTCACCAATGACGGCCGTATGTTGTTTGTTTCTGATCAAAACGGAATTCCTAATATTTATGAATATGACCTCGACAGCCGTTCGGTATACCCGATTACCGACCTTCAGTCGGGAGTCATGCAAATTTCGGTTTCTCGTGATGGAACACGTCTTGCATTTAACTCCATCAACAGGGGCTTACCTGATATTTACATGATGCGATCACCTTTCAACCAAAGGCGTGATGGCCCCCTGACTCAAAATGCATGGGCGGAGGAACGTGAGAGCCAGGGTCCCGGTGATCGTGTTCCAGCCATCAGATATGTACAGGAGATGATTGCCTCCCGTCCGCATGGAAATTTTATTTCTGCCCGGTTGCTGGATCAGCCCCCTGTCCCGGAAACTTCTGAGCTAACTCAGCTTGACCCCGATGCTGTTTTAGAGGATGAAGAACCTGAAGAGGAAGAGGAAGAACGTCAAGATCCTGAACGGATTGATTTCAGAAACTATCAGTTCGGTGAATCGGTTATACGAGATACCACTATCAGGCTGAGTGACGACCCGCGGCAATTTGAACCAGAAGGAAATATAACTGAAGAAGGTTATTACCAGCCGCGTGAGTACAGGTTGCAATTTTCGCCCGACTTTAGTTATGCCGCCGGCCAGTTGAGCACCTATTACGGAACATCAGCTTTTGCTTTTGTTACTTTGACAGATTTATTTGGCGATCATCAGATTTCGTTTGGTTCAAACCTTGTCTTCGATCTTCGAAACAGTGATTATACATTCCAATACGGATATCTTCGAAATCGTACAAATTTCTTCACTTCATTTTTCCATCAGGCCAGAAATTACCAGACCTTTTTTGGTGAGTTGCTGCGCTTCCGAACGTTTGGCGGTACAGTCGACTTCCAGTACCCTCTCAATCGCTATCAGCGTTTTGATTACGGTGTATCGGCCATTGGAATAGCACGTGATTTCAGCACTGTTCAGGGACTTGGGGGCAGAAATACAGATAATGAACGATCCTGGTTTCTCTATCCTCAATTAACCTTTACGGCTGATTATACTGTACCGGGATTCATTACACCCAGAGGTGGCAACCGTTACTCTGTAAGGCTTGCTGCAAGTCCGCCTATTGGTTCGGAGACACCGCAGTTTGCTACACTTTTAGGAGATTACAGGCAATATTTAGACCTTGGAACAGGCTATTCTATTGCCTTAAGGGGATCAGGTGCCGTTTCGCTTGGAAGAGACTCGCAAACTTTTTTCATGGGCGGAATGCTTGGCTGGATTAATCAGCGCTGGTCTGATGCAGAGATTCCATTTGATCGCCTGGCTGATACTTTCCTTACCCTGCCGGCCACTCCTCTTCGTGGGCACGAGTTTAACACCATTTATGGTGACAAATTTACCCTGATAAATGCAGAGTTCAGATTTCCACTCTTTGCAGCCATACTTCCCGGGCCTATTCCAATTTTACCGCTATATAACCTTACCGGCGTAGCCTTCGTGGATGCGGGTGCAGCCTGGGGTTTTGACATTCCATATTCCCGTTTTAATGATACACAAGGCAATCCAATTGTATATCACGAAACACCGGCAAGATTCGAAGGACGAATCGGAACTAAAAGAGAGGAGTATATCAACCCGAATACAGGTTTACTCAGAGAAGGCCAACCGCGGCAGGGTGATATTCCTACCAGTTTTGTGGATGGTGACATCCTGATCGGTGCAGGGTTTGGACTACGTACGATTCTTCTCGGCCTACCCTTCCGTTATGATATTGGCTGGCCCTACGGAAGAGGAGGTTTTCAGTCAGGCGCAATACACTATTTCTCTATAGGTATTGATTTTTAAATGTTAAAAATTTACCGGATTATCTTCTGATATCCGTTTAAAGACTTACAGGTTTCGGGCAGTGTTTAATCTCATCCATTGCTGGCCGAAGCCTGTTTTATTTCCACTCATTTTTTATTACCCTTTGATTTAGTCAGAGCCGTAAACTCTTTACCCTATTTATTTCGAAATACAAACCAACAATGTTAATCTATTTT